>JADFZP010000139.1 GCA_015232485.1 Alphaproteobacteria bacterium | reverse complement strand
CCCACCGGCCAAGGTAGTTGTCGCGCACCGGCCAGGGTAATTGTCGCGGAGCAGACGCCGATAATGACCCTCAAGGGGGTCAATTTTGGACGCCGATTGACAGCAGTCGTCAGACCACGCTTACGGAGCGCCCTTGGCGCAGCGGAACGTAGGGGGCGGGAGGTGTTTGTGGGCCACCGGCAGGGTGGCGGTTTCAATCGGCCTCAGGTGGCGGTTTCGATCGGCCCGGTCAACCATTAGCGATCCCCCGATCACCCCGACCGCGCCCGAAGTCTGACCCCCGGAGAACCGTGATTGAGAAATTCGATCCCCGCATTTTCAAGCGCGGTCCGCACGTTCGCCAGTGTGCGAATGTTCCCACGAATGGCGCCATCGGAGCCCTCCATTCGGCGAATGGTGTTGATGTTGACGCCGGCCGCCTCGGCCAAATCCTTCTGCTCCCAACCGAGCAACGCCCGCGCCGCGCGGATCTGGCGATTGTCATTCAGGCTCATGGCGGCTTTCTTGGTTATGAGAACCAAAAATATCCCTTGACGAAGCCCGGCACAATATGGTGTTTATACCCAACAATGTGGTTACCAACGCGAAGTCAGGATGACGCGGGATGGCTATCGGACATACCTCCAGAGCGCCCGATGGGCAACCATCCGGGGGCGAGCGATCACGAGAGACGGTGGACGGTGCCGGCTCTGCGACTCGGCAGCCGAAATCGAGGTTCACCATCGCCGCTACCCCGCCGTGCTGGGCGAGGAGACCGTGGATGATCTGACCACCCTCTGCCGTGCCTGCCACCACGAAGTCACGGGTTGGATACGCCGGCGGCGTTACCAGGCGCATGCGCTTCCACCTCATTTCGATGTCGAGCGCCGCACACCCAAGGACGTAAGGAACAGTCATGAGCCACAAATGCCTGAATGTGACGATCATCGGCGCGTCGCCCCTGTTGATGCACAACGGCCAGATGGCCGACCCATTGAATCCGTGGGCCGTGCGGATGAAGAGCGTGTCAGGGAAGAGGGCGAAGGTGGGCGTTGATCACGAAGAAATGGCCCGCATCGAGTTCCTGGGCAGCCTTTATCTTCAAGGTGGCGAGCCGGTAATCCCCGGGGAGATCATCGAGAAGGCGCTGGTCGAGGGCGGGCAGACACGCCGTAGTGGGCGCAAGGTGCGCGCGGCCGTGTTGTGCGACCGGAACTATCGCCTGAACTATGACGGGCCTCGGGCACCCGAGGCGCTGTGGGAGGATCCACGCTTCCGACTGCGGGCTCCGGTGGTCATCAATCGCAACCGCGTGATGCGCACCCGGCCCCGCTTCGATCACTGGTCGGCCGACATTGAAATCAAATATCTGCCGAACATGGTCGACGCCAAGGATCTGCTCGATTTCCTGCGCATCGTCGGTGAACAAATCGGCATCTGCGATTGGCGGCCGCGGTTCGGCCGATTCCAGCTCGCCGCCTGACCGGCGGCGAACAACCGGGTCGAGGCACGGCTGGCCAAGCCATGCCAAGGCGCGGCCCGGCAAGCCATGGCCCGGCAAGTCACGGCAAGGCAAGGATGGGGCCGCTCCGTCTGGAGCGGCCCCTGCTAACTTTCAACATGAACGGCGCGGCCCTCGTTCCGCGATGGTCGCTTAGCCTGTCGGAAAACACCTGTTTTCCGACGGGCCGTCGGCTGTGTTCGGTCGACGGCGGCACGGAGCGCGATTTCCGTTCGACAAACCATGCCGGAATGGTGCCCTGCGCGGAAACGCGGCATTTGGGGTTTTCCGGACATGCTGATCGGCTACATGCGGGTTTCCTCGGAGAACGACCGCCAGACCGATCTGCAGCGCGACGCGCCGATCGCCGCCGGCGGTGGACGCGCGACATCTGTTCGAGGACAAGGCGTCGGGCGCGCGGGACAACCGGCCGGGGCTGAAGGCCTGTCTCGACTACATCAAGGCGGGTGACACCTTGGTGGTGTGGAAGCTGGATCGGCTCGGTCGGTCCCTGCCCCATCTGCTCGACATCGTCGCCATTTTGCGCGACGCCGGCGTCGCCGCTCGCTGACTGAGGGGATGGACACTGGCACCGCTCATGGCGATCTGCTGTTTCACATCTTCGGAGTGGTCGCCCAGTACGAGCGGGCATTGACCCGCAAGCGCGTGCAGGCGCGCTTGGCCGCCGCGCGGCGGCCCGCGCGTGTCGAGGCCGAGAAGTTGGAGGCGGTGATCGCCGCCTTGGAAGGCGGCGCCACCAAGGCGGTGGTGTGCCGGACCTTCGGCATCGCCCGCAGCACGCTGCACGACACCCTGGCGCGCGCCGGCCGGGCCGGGGTCGGCGCCTCCCCTCCCCTCCCCTTCCGTCCTCGCCCGTGTGTGTATCGAATGCGCGACGACCATCCGTCCCTCTGCGGAACAGAAACCCTACTCTCCACCTCGGCTCCCGCGCAGCGCCCATCGGGAGCCGAGGTGGCGCCCCCCGCTGGCACCCACCATACGGCTTTGGCGCGCCTGCCCGGCGATTGCGTAGCGGAATCTACCATGCAGCATGGATCAGCATACCCAGGCGCTACGGACAAGACGGTGTCGTCCAGGTGGCCGCAGGAGGGCTGACTGCCGTCGGATCTATTACAGCTTCAGAACGTCGCCCGCGAGGATGAGCCACATTGTTCGTGGCCGGGGCGTGGTACGGAAGCAGGCTGTCTCCGGTGTCAAGCGGGCGCCAGTCGGGCGCCATTTTAGCTCCCAACAAGAGCTGAGCGGGAGGTGGAATGGCGTCATAATGGCTCCCGGTGACCACCTGGGGCATCAAGGTCCTGGGTCGATCAGTTGCCGAGCCAGGGATATCGCTTGCGACTTGCGCCAACCTGCAAGTCCTAGGTCGAAGGGGAGGGAGCTTCGATTCAGGAAGTTCAGGGGTGCCCCACGTGGACAGGCCTAGTGGATGTCGCGATGATGCGTTATTGGCAGAGTGTTGGGTGAAATGCCGAACTTCTTTTGGGTGCCTGCGGGGCGCCAGTTTGGCTCCCGAGGGGCGCTATGCGGGAGGCGGCGCGATACCAGGCAAGATCCCCCGCACCGCCTGCAACATTGGCATGGCGGCCTCGGCATGCTTCCAGGTCGAAGGGGAGGGAGCTTCGGCTCAGCGGTCGCGCTGAGTTATCAGCCATATGTTGGGAGCGCACGGGTGCCGGTTGGGCGCTTATTTTGCTCCCATTGGGAGTGGTTCGGGAGGCCGGATGGCGTCACAATGGCTCCCGGCGCGTCTTGGCTATTGGCAAGGCGCTTGACGAAGACGAGCACGGATGACCGCGGCCCACGAGCCTACGGCGACCATCGGTCAACCTGCTTGGTGCCGAGGGCCATCTTCAATTTGGCGCCCGTTTGGCTCCCATCCCAATCCCGTACACCTCCCGCCGGGGGCCTAGCGGACGCCGTGCGGATGTTGTATGGTTGCCCACTTGGCATCACTCGGGAGCCGCTTGAGATGGAATGTAAATGCCTGGTGTTGGCCTCGTCGAAGGGCGGGGCAGGGAAGTCCACGATCTGCATGGTCGTCGCGGGCAGGCTCGCCAAACAGGGCGTCAGGGTCGCCGTGCTGGACGCCGATCCCAACGGCACGATCTCAAGCTGGCACCGTGATTATGCCGCCGAATACCCGATGACGGTCGTCCACGAGGTCGAAGAGACCGAGATCGTCCCCAGAGCCGAGGAGCTCATGGAGGGCCACGATTTGGTGATCATCGATACCGCTGGTTTCGGGAACCGTTCCACCGTTTACGCTTTGGCGGTCGCCGACCACGTCCTGATCCCAAGCCAACCTAGCGGCTCCGACCTCCGCGAGGCCGCCAAGACCATCAAGATGGTTCAGGCGGCGGAAAAAATGACCAAGCGGACGATCCCGGCCCGCGTGGTGCTGACCAGGTTCAATGACCGGACCAAGGTCGCCGCCCACGTCTTGGAGCAGCTCGCCGGAATCGGAGTCGAGCGGCTGCAGACCACCGTCGCGCACAGGACCGTCTACTTCGAGATGACTTTCTCCGGGCAGGTCCCGGTCGGCGATGCGGCCGGGCAAGAGATTGACCGCCTGGTCGCCGAGCTTGCCGAATTGGGGGCGGTGCCCTCGGCTAAAGCTGCCGCAGTCGCGTAAAGGGGGGCAACATGGCTAAGGCGCCGCTTGGGGCACTGAAGGGAATCGAGGAATTGGCCGGGCAATTCCCGTCTGCCACCTCGCCGAAGCAGCGGGAAGCTGTCAAGGAACCCGTCGCGGTTCCAGACCCGGCTTCCGAGGGCCGGCCGAAGGCCGCCAACACGAAACGCGAGCGCAAACCTGACGTCCGCGAGACACCGCGCTTTTCCATCCGACTTGAGCAGGAACTGCTCGACGAGATCGAAGGGGTCTTGGACTCGGCAAAGGCGGTGATGCGGATCCCAAAACACATCCGGCTGACCAAGAGCGATTTCATCGAATGGTGCATCCGTGATGGTTTGGAGAAAGTTAAAAAGTCATCAAAGCAAGCAACACGAAGTTCACCTTAACGGGATGTCACAATTGACCGAGGTCGATCTCTTCTTAGACCATCTCGTGGACGCGCCGTTTCGTGACGAGCGGAGCCTGATGGACTTCCCGTTCTTCAGCCTGCAAAAGCGCCCACGGATGGAGCCGATGATCTTCGACGACGGGCGCGTCACCGTTGCTATCGATCCATCGCCCAAGGGCATCGCAACGATCTGGGACAAGGACCTGCTGATCTACGTGGCTTCGCTCCTCAGCGACCGCCTTGAGAAGGGCCTGCCCGTCAGCCCGACCGTCCGCTTTGCCGCCCACGATTATTTGGTCCAGACGGGGAGGTCGGTCTCCTCGCGGGGCTATGACCTGTTGCTCAACAGCCTTTACCGGCTCCGAAACACCAGCATTCTCACGAATATCAAGGCCGGCGGCGAGACGGAGACTAAGAACTTCGGGTGGATTGCCGATTGGCGCGTGATCGAACGGGTTGGGTCCCGGGGTGTCCGGCGGATGGCGGGGGTCGAGGTGACGTTAACGCGATGGATGTTCGCCGCCATCGTTCGGGATCGCCGAGTCCTCACGATCTCCAAGGAGTACTTCACCTTGGACCAAGGCATTGAGCGGCGGCTATACGAGTTGGCTAGGCGAAACTGCACCAAGGGCACGGGATGGACCGCCGCGTTGCCTCTATTGGCGGAGCGCTGCGGATCTGCCCGCGAACTCCGCAAGTTCAAGGCGGAACTGAGGAAGATCGCCGAGCGCGGCGGTGTCCTCGGGTTTTCGGTCTCCCTGGAGGATGGTCCCGCCGGGGTGGAGGTCACGTTGCGCGATGGCCCGGCCGTCCGGCCGGCGATCGAATCGGCGCATGAAATCGCCCTAGCCAGTCCACGATCATGCGTTCGCCTTGAGCCGACGGTTCGGGCTTATGAGAGGGCCAGGGCATTTGCTCCAGGCTACGACCTCAAGCTGATCGAGCGGCGCTGGCGGGAGTGGAACGAGTCGAAGGGCACTGTACCCAATGATCCCGATGCCGCATTTCTGGGCTACGTCAAATCCTATGTGCGTCTTAATCCCCTCTGATGGCCACATCGCGGACAACGTGTTTCGTGGCGGATTTCCTTGGCTTGCCTTTGCCTGCGGGAGGGAGCCGGAGATGGGCAAGCGTCCGCGCAGTCACAAATGGCGCCGCAACTCCTTGAAAGAAAACGTTTCTGAGGTGGTTTGCCCAAAAATATTCGTAGCATCGGTCGGATCCCCCACGTCCGCGCTCTCACAAAACTCTCCGTAAGCCATTGGAAGTCCCTTGTTATTGCCCCGGAATGCCAACGATCATGCGCCCAATGAGTAGAATCCCGTGTGATTCAAGGGGCTTTCCGGCTGCATTTGAGACGCCGTCTCCGCCGCCCACGACCATGCGGTAATCCGAAGTTTGCGGCCTGTCCGCGATGTGCGGCTACCGGACACTTGATGCTGGCGGGGGGAGGCGAGGGATGGAATGTCCAAGACGTCGCGATGATGCCAGGGACGATGTCGGTTTTGGTTGGCGACAACGTTCTCGCCACCGTCTTGCCGAGCAATGCGACGTTTCCGTCTGGAATGACTTGTCCACGAATGGTCCTGGGCGTCAGCCCGCCCCTATCTGGAATCTTTAGATTCGGGAGTCTTATAGGTATGGGCACAAAGGTATTCGTGGATATCGCCCGTTCCGCCCAACATTATGCGTGGATTCGCCTGGGCCTGGCCCAAAACCATGCGGGAAAGGGTCCAACATTATGCGCGAGCGGCGGCCTTCATTGAATTTAGCCCAAGACTATTCGTGGATAAGTTTTTGCCGGCCCCTCTGTCACGCATGGTCTTGGGCCAAATCTTCGCGGGCGGCCCAAAGCTATTCGCATCCAATCGATTCAAGAGTTGCCCCAGCCAGAAGATTTTGTCCATTATCATTAATGGTGAAGTAAGCGGTTTGGCAGGGGCGGTCCGATGGGCGCAAAGTCGAGTATGGTTGATCGAAACGGTAACCTACTTGGGGTCCACAGCCAGCTTGAGCTTTTTGGGCTTGAGCGCTGCATCGTCGCCTTGGAAACCGCCCCGGGGCTGAGCGCATCGCAGGTCCGCCGCGACACCCACCGCTTCGAGGCCGCCGCCCGCTGCATGGCCGAGATTGATCCCAACGAAATCGCCTTCCTGCATGCGGGACTGTGTCAGACGGGGCTGCCGCACAGTAAGCCCGGCGACGACCGCGACCCGTGGCATCGCTCCAACGGCAGGTTTCACCTCGTCGTCGAGCCGGGCACTATCATCGACCGGCTCACCGGAAAGCCGCGACACGTTGGCGTGCCCTTTGGACCCAAGGCCCGCCTCATTTTTCTGCACATCAACACCGAAGGCGTCAAGCGGCGGCAGATTCTACTCGGCCGTTCCATGTCCGCTTGGATGCGGCGCCTTGGCCTGCATGTCTCGGGCGGCGACAACGGCAGCATTAAACCTTTTAAAGAGCAGAACCTGAGAATCGGTCGCGCCCGATTCAGCTTCCAGTTTGAGCACGAGACGGCAGACGGACGCAGCGGCCTGGGGATCTCCGATGTCCAAGTGGCGGATAAGCTGCATCTCTGGGTCACGGACGACGAGGCCGAATGGTCGGAAGAGATCGAGCTTACCGAGAAGTTCCACGAGCACCTTAGGGAGCACGCGGTGCCCCTGTCGGATCATGCGATTTCGTACCTGAGCGGCTCGTGCCTCCAGCTCGATTTTTACGCCTGGGCGGCGTGGCGTCTGCCGCGGCTCACCAAGCCCCTCCGCTTGAACTGGGCTCAAGTCGCGGCAACCTTCTCGGCGGCGGGCGAACCAAAGCGCCTGGCCGAACGCATTCGCAAGGAAGTGCTGCCCGAGGTGTACGCGGTCTACCGCGACATGCGGGTCGAATCGGTCAAGGGCGGCCTGCTCCTCTACCCGTCCAAGCCGCCGGTACCGAAGCCGCTCGTATCAATCTCGTCGGCTTCGAAGTGACGACTTAGCCAATTTTCCGACACCTGTTCCTGTTTTGTCCCGCAATGTGGCTTTTCTTTTATGGCGCCGCCTTATTGGCTCGCGTGGCGATGTCGGCGCAGCGCGCCATGAGCGCCTCGAAGGACTCGGCATCCTCCAGCAGCACGGCCTCGACCATGCGGCCATAGTCGTCTTCCAAGGCCCTCAGGCCATCGCCCACAGGGACGAGCCGCAATCCGCCGTTGATAGCCTCCGTATAGTCGATCGGGGCGCGGTCGGCCGCCTTC
>JADFZP010000138.1 GCA_015232485.1 Alphaproteobacteria bacterium | reverse complement strand
CCCAGGCGCTCGCGCAAATGGGCGATCAGGCCGCGCGAGCCGGCCTCGATCAAATCCAGCACCCGCTCGAATCCGTCGCCCGCGCCGTAATAGGGATCGGGCACGTCGCGGGTGCCCTGGCCGGGGGCGAAGGTCATGAACAGCGCCAGGCGGTGGCGCTCGGCGGCCGGGCACAGCTTTTCGAGATGGGCGAGATGGCCGCGGTCCATCGCCACCACCAGATCGAAGTCGCGGAAGTCCCGCGCCTCGACCTGACGCGCCCGCAAGGGGCGGAGATCGACTCCGCGCGCCAGCGCCGCTTGGCACGAGCGCGGATCGGGCGGCTCGCCGATGTGATAGCCGTGGGTTCCCGCCGAGTCGGTCTCGATTCCGGTCAGGCCCTCGGCCTTCAACAGGGCGCGAAACACGCCCTCGGCGCTGGGCGAGCGGCAGATGTTGCCGGTACACACGAAAAGAACCTTGACCATGCCGCGGCTCCCGTTTCCCATGGGCTTCCGAACCATACCGGAAGGCTCGCATGGCCCCAAGCCGCATCGTCATCCTCACCGGAGCCGGAATCAGCAAGGAATCCGGGCTCGAAACCTTCCGCGACGAGGGTGGAATCTGGTCGACGGTGCGCCTCGAGGACGTCGCCACGCCCGAGGCCTTCCAGCGCGATCCCAACCGGGTCCACGCCTTCTACAACGCGCGCCGTCGCCAACTGGTTTCCAGCGGCGTGACGCCCAACCCCGCCCATCTCGCCCTGGCCCGCCTCGAAGCCGAATGGCCGGGCGAGGTGCTGATCGTCACCCAGAACATCGACGATCTGCACGAACGCGCCGGCAGCCGCCACCTGATCCACATGCATGGCGAGCTGGCCAAGGTGCGCTGCGGCTTCTGCGGCGGGGTGCTGGACTGGCGCGACGATCTCGACCGCGAGACCGGCTGCCCGGTGTGCCAGAAGTCGGGCACCTTGCGGCCCCATATCGTGTGGTTCGGCGAGATGCCGCTACACATGGAGCGAATCCACCGCGCGCTGGGGGACTGCGACCTGTTCGTCTCGATCGGCACCTCGGGCAACGTCTACCCGGCGGCCGGCTTCGTCGAGCATGCCCGCGGGCTGGGGGTCCGAACCCTCGAACTCAACCTGGAACCCTCGGAAGGCGCCAGCCTGTTCGACGAGGCGATCTACGGCCCCGCCGCCAGCGTGGTCCCGGCATGGGTCGAGCGGATGTTGGCAAGGAAAAAAAGTTAACCACCAAGACACCCAGGGGTGTCTTGGTGGTTGACTTGACTCCGCCCTCAGAAATCCGGGTCCGAGTAATGCTTCGGCGGCGGCATGCCGGGGACGTGGTCGCCCAGGATGGTGCGGAAGCTGGGGCGCGACTTGATGCGCGCGTACCAGTCGCGGGCGGCGGGATGGTTCTCCCACGGCACGTCGCCCAGATAGTCGATCGCCGAGACGTGGGCGGCGGCGGCGATGTCGGCCATCGAAAAGGCGTCGCCGGCCAGCCAGCGGCGGTGCTCGATCAGCCAGCCGATATATTCCATGTGGCGATGGATGTTGGCGTAGCCGGTGCGGATGGCGCGCGAATCGGGGCCACCTTGGCCGTACAGGCGCTTCAGCATCTTCTCGCCGACCAGATTGTCGGTGACCTCGCGGCCGAAGCAGCCGTCGAACCAGCCGACCAGTCGGCGCACCTCGGCGCGGGTCAGCGGGTCGAAGCCCAGCAGTGGCGGCTCCATCTGGATTTCGTCCAGATATTCGCAGATCGCGGTGGCGTCCAGCAGCGTCGTTCCGTCCGGTTCGACCAGCACGGGAACTTCGGCGTGCGGCGAGATGGCCAGGAACTCGGGTCTGGCCTCCCACACCCGTTCCACCACCGGATCGAAGTCCAGCTTCTTCTCGTACAGCGCCATCCTGACCTTGCGGCAGCCAGGAGACAGCCAGAAATGAAAGAGCGTGCGCATCCGACCTATTTAGCGCAAGTGGCGGTCTTGGAACAGTCCCTCTGACATGTCAAGCCGGCAGCGCCCGTTCACGCGCGTCCTCGGGCGACAGCGGCCACTCCAGCCGGCTTAGCATCTCCTTGGGGACCACCTGCCAGAAACGGCGGCTTTCGCGGCGCCAGTCGGCGAGCACCGCCTGGGCGTGCGGCGACTGGGTCTCGCGATGATGCTCGGTGACCAGATCGAGCAGCAGGCGTTCCCAATGGGGGGTCGCCAGACGTTGCCAGATCACGGTGTCGGGATTGACCCGGTGGGCGAAGTTGTCGTCCGAATCGTGGACGAAGGCCATGCCGCCGGTCATGCCGGCCGCGAAATTGGCCCCCACCGGTCCCAAGATGGCGACCACGCCGCCGGTCATGTATTCGCAGGCGTTCGAGCCGCAGCCCTCGATCACCGCGTGGGCGCCGGAATTGCGCACCGCGAATCGCTCGCCGGCCTGGCCCGCCGCGAACAGCCGCCCGGCGGTGGCGCCGTACAGCACGGTGTTGCCCAGGATGGTGTTCTCGTTCGAGCGCAAGGGGCTGGATACCGGCGGGCGGATGACGATGGTGCCACCCGACAGGCCCTTGCCGACATAGTCGTTGGCCTCGCCGAACACCTCGAGCTTCAGGCCCTGCACCGCGAAGGCCCCCAGGCTTTGCCCGGCCGAGCCGCGCAGGCGCACGGTGATGTGCCCGGGCTGCAACCCGAACATGCCGTAGCGCCGCACGATCTTGTGCGACAGCTTGGTGCCGACGGCGCGCTCGGTGTTGCGCACGCTGTAGGCGAGCTGCATCTTCTCGCCCTCCTCGAGCGCCGGACGGGCGTCCAGGATCATGCGGGCGTCCAGGGTTTCCGGCACCTCGTTGCGGCCCACCAACGAGCAGAAGCGCGGATGCCCCCCCGAATCGGCCTGGGCCAGCAGCGGGTTGAGGTCCAGATCGTCGAGATGCGGCGAGCCCCGGCTGACCTGATGCAACAGGTCCGAGCGCCCGATCACGTCGGTCAGCGCCTTGGCGCCCAGCCCGGCCAGGATTTCGCGCACCTCCTCGGCCAGGAAGCTGAACAGGTTGACGACCTTCTCGGGCGTGCCGTCGAAGCGGGCGCGCAAGGCGGGGTCCTGGGTGCAGACGCCCACCGGGCAGGTGTTGGAATGGCACTGGCGCACCATGATGCAGCCCATCGCCACCAGACTGGTGGTGCCGATGCCGAACTCCTCGGCGCCCAGCATGGCGGCGATCACGATGTCGCGCCCGGTCTTCAGCCCGCCATCGGTGCGCAGCCGCACGCGATGACGCAGGCGGTTCAGCGTCAGCACCTGATGCACCTCGGACAGGCCCATCTCCCAGGGCAGCCCGGCGTATTTGATCGAGGTCTGCGGGCTGGCCCCGGTGCCTCCCGAATGGCCCGACACCAGGATGATGTCGGCCTTGGCCTTGGCGACGCCGGCCGCGATGGTGCCGATGCCCGAACGCGCCACCAGCTTGACGGTGACCAGGGCCTCGGGGTTGATCTGCTTCAGATCGTAGATGAGCTGGGCCAGATCCTCGATCGAATAGATGTCGTGATGCGGCGGCGGCGAGATCAGCGTGACGCCGGGCGTGGCGTGGCGCAGCCGGGCGATTTCGACGGTGACCTTGAAGCCGGGCAACTGGCCGCCCTCGCCGGGCTTGGCGCCCTGGGCCACCTTGATCTCGATCTCGCGGCAGTTGTTCAGGTATTCGGCGGTGACGCCGAAGCGGCCCGAGGCGACCTGCTTGACGGCCGAGTTGGCGTTGTCGCCATTGGCCGCCGGCTTGTAGCGCGCCGGGTCCTCGCCGCCCTCGCCCGACACCGAGCGGGCGCCGATGCGGTTCATGGCGATGTTCAGCGTGCCGTGCGCCTCGGGGCTCAGCGCGCCCAGCGACATGCCGGGGGTGACCAGCCGCTTCCTGATCTCGGTGATCGATTCGACCTCGTCGGGCGACACCGCCGGCCCCAGCGCGCGGATCTCCAGCAGGTCGCGCAGATTGATCGGCGGCAGGCGGCGCAGGCCCTCGGACCACCGCTTCCACTGGGTGAAGGAATCGTTGGCCACCGCGCTTTGCAGCGTGTGGATCAGGGTTCCCTCGAAGGAATGGGCCTCGCCGCCGCGCCGCCAGCGGTAGAAGCCGCCGATCGGCAGCACCACCGCGTCCTCGCCGAAGGCGCGGGCGTGCATCTCCAACACGCGGGCCTGGATGCCGGCCAGCCCCAGCCCCGAGATGCGCGAGGTCATGCCGGGGAAGAACTCGGCGACCAGGGCGCGCGACAGCCCGACCGCCTCGCAATTGTAGCCGCCGCGATACGAGCTGACGACCGAGATGCCCATCTTGGACATGATCTTCAAAAGCCCCTCGCCCACCGCCTTCTTGAAGCGGCGCACGCAGTCTTCCAGCGTGGCGCCGGGGAACAGGCCGCGGGCATGGCGGTCGGCGATCGCCTCCTGGGCCAGATAGGCGTTGACCGTGGTGGCGCCGACGCCGATCAGCACGGCGAAGTAATGCACGTCCAGGCACTCGCCCGAGCGGATGTTGAGCGAGGTGAAGGTGCGCAATTGCTGGCGCACCAGATGCGAATGCACGCCGCCGGCCGCCAGGATCATGGGGATGGGCGCGCGGGTCGGCCCGACGCCCTCGTCGGACAGCACGAGATGGGTGCAGCCGCCGCGCACCGCGTCCTCGGCCTCGCGACGAATGCGCGACAAGGCGTCTTTCAGCGCCGTCTCACCGCCGGCCGGGTCGAAGGTGGCGTCGATCTCGGCGGCGGTGGCGCCCATATGGGCGCGCATCGCCATGAAGTCGGCGGTGGACAGAACGGGGCTTTCCAGTTGCAGCAGATCGCACTGGGTCTCGTCCTCGTCCAGGATGTTGCCCAGATTGCCCAGCCGGGTCTTCAGGCTCATCACCCGCTTTTCGCGCAGCGAGTCGATCGGCGGATTGGTGACCTGGCTGAAGGTCTGGCGGAAATAGTGGTGCAGCCCGCGCCAATGCGACGACAGCACGGCCAGCGGCGTGTCGTCGCCCATCGAGCCGATCGCCTCCTTGCCGTCCTCGGCCATCGGGTGAAGGATCAGCTCCAGATCCTCCATGGTCAGGCCATAGCCGGCCTGACGGCGGCGCAACGCCTCGCCGCCCAGGGTGCCCGGCTCGGTCGGGTCGGCGTCCAGCAGCCCGTCCAGCACGGTGATCCGCCCGACCCAGTCGCCATAGGGACGGCGGCCGGCCAAGCGGTCCTTGATCTCCCGATTGTGGTACAGCCGGCCCTCGGCCAAATCGACGGCCAGCATCTGGCCCGGCCCGACGCGGCCCTTCTCGACCACCGTCCGCTCGTCGACGCGGACCATGCCGGCCTCGGAGCCCACGATCAGCAGCCCATCGCCGGTCACGGTATAGCGCATCGGGCGCAGGCCGTTGCGGTCCATCGCGGCGATCACCCAGCGGCCATCGGTGGCGCAGATGGCGGCCGGCCCGTCCCACGGCTCCATCAGGCAGTTGCAGTAGCTATAGAAGTCGCGATGGGTCTTGGGCATCTCGGCGTTCTGGCCCAGCGATTCGGGGATCAGCATGGCCTGGACCATCGGCGCCGGCCGGCCGGCCCGCACCAGAAGTTCGAACACGTTGTCGAGGATCGCCGAATCCGATCCGCCCGCCTGCACCACCGGCTTGATGTCCTCGACATGGTCGCCGAACGCGTCGTGCGCCATGCGGGTCTCGTGCGACTTCATCCAATTGACGTTGCCGGCCAGCGTGTTGATCTCGCCATTGTGGGCCAGCATGCGGAAGGGCTGGGCCAGCCGCCAGGTCGGGAAGGTGTTGGTCGAATAGCGCTGGTGATAGATGGCGAAGCTGGACACGAAGCGCGGGTCCAGAAGGTCGGGATAGAACACCGACAACTGCTCGGCCAGGAACATGCCCTTGTAGATCACGCTGCGCGCCGACAGCGAGCAGATGTAGAACTCGGTGATGTGGTCGGCCAGCACGCGCTTTTCGATGCGGCGGCGGATGACGTACAGGTCGTTTTCGAAGCGCGCCTCGGGCACCCGGCGATGGTTGGCGACCATGATCTGCTCGATCTCGGGCCGGGTCGCGTTGGCCTTCTCGCCGATCACCGTCACGTCGACCGGCACTTGGCGCCAGCCATAGATCGAATAGCCGAAATTCAGGATCTCGGTCTCGACGATGCCGCGGCAGCGCTCCTGCGCGCCCAGATCGGTCTTGGGCAGGAAGATCATGCCCACCGCCAAGCGGCCGGCCACCGGCTCGTGGCCGGTGTGGCGGACGTGCTCCTTGAAGAAGTCCTGGGGGATTTCGACGTGGATGCCGGCGCCGTCGCCGGTCTTGCCGTCGGCGTCGACGGCGCCCCGGTGGAACAGCACCTTCAGCGCCTGGATGCCGGCCTCGACCACGGCGCGGCGCGGCTTGCCGTCAAGCGCGGCGACCAGCCCGACTCCGCAGGAATCGGCCTCGTGCGCCGGATCGTACAGGCCGTGTTCGGCCAGATGGGCGGCGTTGGCCGTCCACTCGGCTGCGAAGATTTCGCCTTCATTCGGCCGCATCGGACTTCTCCCCGGCTTGAATCCAATCGTGAATGGCGCAGGCGGCGTCCTGGCCGTCGCGAATCGCCCACACCACCAGCGAGGCGCCGCGCACGATGTCGCCCGCCGCGAACACGCCGGGAATCGAGGTCATCTTGCTGCGCCAGTCGATCTCCAGCGTGCCCCAGCGGCTCACCGCCAGATCGGGGGCGCCGAACAGGGCGGGCACGTCCTCGGGGTCGAAGCCCAGCGCCTCGATCACCATATCGGCCGGCACGTCGAAATCCGATCCCTCGATGGGGGTGGGGGTCTGGCGGCCGCTGGAATCGGCGACGCCCAGATGCATGCGAAGCGCCCGCACCGCGCGGACCGAGCCGTCGCCCAGCAGGGCCACCGGCTGGGCCAGCCAGACGAATTCGATCCCTTCCTCCTCGGCGTGGGCGACCTCGCGCTGCGAGCCCGGCATGTTGGCGCGGTCGCGGCGGTACAGGCATTTGACCGAGCGGGCGCCCTGGCGCACGGCGGTGCGCACGCAATCCATCGCCGTGTCGCCGCCGCCGATCACCACGACGTCGCGGCCCCGCGCGTCCAGCGTGCCGTCGTCGAAGGCCGGCACCGGATCGCCCAGGCCCTTGCGGTTGCTGGCGATCAGGTAATCCAGCGCCCGATGGGTGCCGGCCAGCCCCGCCCCCGGCACGGTCAGGGCGCGCGGGGCGTAGACCCCGGTGGCGATCAGCACGGCGTCGTGGCGTCGGCGCAGTTCCGCCAGCGTGGCGTCGCGGCCGACCTCGAAATTGGATTCGAACTGGACGCCCCCCCGCGCCAGCAGGTCGATGCGGCGCGCCACCACCGACTTCTCCAGCTTGAACGAGGGAATGCCATAGGTCATCAGCCCGCCCATGCGGTCGTGGCGGTCGTAGACCCGCACGCCATAACCCCGGCGGCGCAAGGAATCGGCGGCGGCCAGCCCGGCCGGCCCGCCGCCGATCACCCCGACCGTGTGCGGCCGCTCGACCTTGGGCGAGGGCGGACGCACCCAGCCGTTGTCCCAGGCGGTTTCGGTGATGTGTTTCTCGACCGCGCCGATCGTGATGGCGCCGTGGCGCGACCGCTCCAGCACGCAGTTGCCTTCGCACAGGCGATCCTGCGGGCAAATGCGGCCGCAGATCTCGGGGAAGGTGTTGGTGGCGGACGAGACGGCGTAGGCCTCCTCCATGCGGCCGGCGGCGGTCAGCATCAGCCAGTCGGGGATGTTGTTCTGCACGGGGCAATGAATTT
>JADFZP010000137.1 GCA_015232485.1 Alphaproteobacteria bacterium | reverse complement strand
GCGCCCGCCCCCGACCCCGAAACGGGCGACTTCGAGTCCTGGAAGGCGCTGCTCGGGGCGCCCGGCCCGGACGGGCGCCACGATGGCGAGGCGGCGTTGCGCGTCGAGCGCGCCGATGGATTCGGAACCCGGTCGAGTTCGATCATAGCCCTGCCCTCGACTCGTCGAGCGGGGGTGCGGCCGGTGTGGCTGTTCGCGGCCGGGCCGCCGGATCGCGCGCCTTGGACGGCCGTGACCCCGCCGTAGGGGCCGTTGTGCTTACAGGATAAGGCTGCTATATCAGCCCATGGCCCCGCCACGCCTCCGACCGGACATTCCATACCATGGCAAGACGCAAGCAGATCTACGAGGGTAAGGCGAAGGTTCTTTTCGAAGGACCGGAACCCGGCACCCTGGTGCAGTATTTCAAGGACGACGCCACCGCCTTCAACAACAAGAAGCGCGGCACGATCACCGGCAAGGGCGTTCTGAACAACCGCATCTCCGAATACTTGATGACCAAGTTGGGCGAGATCGGCGTTCCCACCCATTTCGTCCGCCGCCTGAACATGCGCGAGCAACTGGTGCGCGAAGTCGAGATCATCCCGTTGGAAGTGGTGGTCCGCAACGTCGCCGCCGGTGGGCTGTCGCAGCGGTTCGGCATTCCCGAGGGCACCGCGCTGCCGCGCACCATCGTCGAATACTGCTACAAGAACGACGAGTTGGGCGATCCGATGGTCTCGGAGGAGCACATCACCGCCTTCGGTTGGGCGACCATCCAAGATCTCGACGAGATGATCTCGCTGACCTTGCGGATCAACGATTTCCTGACCGGCCTGTTCCTGGGCATCGGCATCCGTCTGGTCGACTTCAAGATCGAGTTCGGCCGGCTGTGGACGGGCGACGACATGCAAATCGTGCTGGCCGACGAGATCAGCCCCGATTCGTGCCGCCTGTGGGACGTCAAGACCAACGAGAAAATGGACAAGGACCGCTTCCGCCGCGACCTCGGCAATGTCGAGGAAGCCTACCAGGAAGTGGCCCGCCGCTTGGGGATTCTGCCCGAGGGCGGCCCCCGGGACTTGAAGGGCCCCAACACCCTCCAGTAAGGAAAGCATCGACCGTGAAGGCCAAGGTTCACATCACTTTGAAGAACGGCGTCCTCGACCCCCAGGGCAAGGCGGTGCAGCACGCCCTGGGCAGCCTGGGATTCGGCGGCGTCGACGACGTGCGGCAGGGCAAATACATCGAACTCGACCTCGCCGAGACCGACCCCGCCAAGGCCAAGGCCAGCGTCGAAGCCATGTGCAAGACCCTGCTCGCCAACACGGTGATCGAGAACTTCTCGGTCGAGATCGGCTGAGGGCGGCGCCCCTGTCACGGGCCGTCCGCCGGTTCTTCGTCTGGGTGTCCGCCATGCTTTTTTGCGGCGGCATCGGCCATGCCGCGGACGACACCTGCCGGATCATCCAGGCCCAGTCCTGGAAAGGCCCGCCGTGGCACCTCGCCGCGACGTGGTACGACATCGCCCAGCCAACGGAACTGCGATCCCTCGCCATGACCGTCGAGGTCGAAGGCGACTTCACCTCGGGGCCTCCGGGCAAGCGGATCTTCGTGGCGCCGCTGTTCGGCAAGATCGGCGGCGCCGCTTTCTATCTCGGCCTGCAAACCGACGTCGGCGCCCAGGGCGTCAAGGGCTTCCTGTTCAGTCGATGGGGGCGCGTCCACGACGGCGACGCGCGCCCGGCGCCGGGCGGCTGGCACCGGGCGCTGACCAACGAGGCATCGCGCGAAGGCGACTTCGTCGGGGTGCGGGTGGCCTATCCCTGGACCGCCGGACGCCACACCTTCACCCTGAGCCGGGGCGAGTCGGACGCCGAAGGCACCTGGATCGGCCTCACCGTCCGCGATCATCAGACCGGCCGGACGGTCGATGTCGGCAGCCTCCGCTTTCCCGGCGGGCTCGCCCTGGGCGACAAATTCTCAAGCTTCGTCGAACTTTACGGCGGCGACGTCATCGAGGGCGTCTGCCGCACCACCATGCCGGCCACCGGAACCGTCCGCCTGGGCGCCCCGATGGTCAACGGCTCGGCCCTCGACATGAGGAAAAGCCGCTGCTCCTTCGTCAAAGAGGTGCCACCCCTCGCCGCCATCACCCGATCGCGCGACGAAGTCCAGATCGCGTTCGGCCGCGCGGTGGGCGGCGAGCGGTGTTTGACGGCGCGATGAGTCCTAAGCGATGACGGTGTTCACACCCAATGCCAATCCCGCCTCGGCGAGCCGGCGGTCCAGGGTACAAAGGGTCGCCCCCCGTTCTTCGGCTATGGCGAGATGCAAGGCGTCGCCCGCCCGCAGTCCCAGGACATATTGATCGGCGAACCGGGCGGCCGTGCGGAAATGAGTGGCGCTGATCGGAATTACGTTCAGTGACCGCTCCGCCAGCCGCGTGAACGATGCCAGCGCCTCGGCCCGATCGCTGGCGGCGATCTGGCCGCATCGCATTTTGATCGACAGGGCCGACGAGAACTCGGTCACCACCCATTCACTGATCGACAGCCCGTCTTGGCTCTGCTCGCCTAGCCAAGCCTGAACACGCGCCGTGGCGACTTCGTTCGTGAATGCCGCGACGAGCAACGAGGTGTCGAGATAACGCATCAGTAACGATCGCCGTCGCGCATCCGCCGAACGAAGTCGCCAGCGGATTCCGTCTGCATCGGCATGGAATCGGTCAATGCGCGCAACTCCGCCACGTCGATGGGCCGGCGGGGCGTGTCGACCGCCGTCAGCATCGCGACCGGTTTGCCGCGACGCGTGATGCAGACCGGCTCGCCAGAGGCGGCCCGTGCCACCAACTCGCTGAGATGCGCCTTGGCGTCGGCGAGATTGACCGTGTTCATCGCGAAGCTCCTGACCAGTTGGTTGGTCAGTTATAGCATCGCGGGACCGTGACGGCAATCGGCGGGCCAGATCAAGTGCGCGCGGCCCCGCAACGGCTTGCGCGCATCCCCCGTGCGTCGTATGTAAGCGGCCAGATATCCCCATCAGAGGACAAAGCCTTTGAAGGCCGCCGTCATCGTCTTCCCCGGCTCCAACTGCGACCGCGACGTCGCCGTGGCGCTGGAGGCCAGCATGGGCGCCAAGCCGCTCATGATCTGGCATCGCGACACGGAATTGCCGCCGCTCGACCTGATCGTCGTGCCGGGCGGGTTTTCCTATGGCGACTATCTGCGCTCGGGCGCGATGGCCGCGCATTCGCCGGTGATGCGCGAGGTCAAGGCGCGCGCCGAGCAAGGCGCCTTCGTGCTGGGCATCTGCAACGGCTTCCAGATCCTCACCGAGGCGGGTCTGCTGCCGGGCGTCTTGATGCGCAACGCCGGCCTGAAATTCGTGTGCCGCGACGTTTGCTTGCGGGTCGAGGCGACCAATTCCGCCTTCACCAAGGGCTACGCGCCCGGTCAGGTGATCCGCGCGCCGGTCGCCCATCACGACGGCAACTGGTTCACCGATCCCGACACCCACAAGCGGGTCGAGGACGAGGGCCAAGTCGCCTTCCGCTATTGCGACGAGGGTGGCAGCCTGTCGCCCCAGTCCAATCCCAACGGCTCGCTGGCCAATATCGCGGGCGTGTTCAACGAGCGCCGCAATGTGCTGGGCCTGATGCCCCACCCCGAGCGTCTGGCCGACGCCATGCTGGGCGGCACGGATGGCAAGCCGATGTTCGATGGTTTGGTGGAGGCTTTGTCGTGAGCGAGATCACTCCCGAGGTCGTCGCCGCCCACGGCCTGACCATGGACGAATGGGCGCACGCCGTCGAATTGCTGGGCCGCCAGCCGAACCGCACCGAGTTGGGCATCTTCTCGGTGATGTGGTCCGAGCACTGCTCGTACAAATCCTCGAAGAAGTGGCTGAAGACCCTGCCGACCACGGCGCCCTGGGTGATCTGCGGCCCCGGCGAGAACGCCGGCGTGATCGACATCGGCGATGGTCAGGCGATCATCTTCAAGATGGAAAGCCACAACCACCCCTCGTTCATCGAGCCCTATCAGGGCGCCGCGACCGGCGTGGGCGGCATCCTGCGCGACGTCTTCACGATGGGCGCGCGCCCCATCGCCAACATGAACGCGTTGCGCTTCGGCAGCCCCGACCATCCCAAGACCCGCCATCTGGTGTCGGGCGTGGTGGCCGGCATCGGCGGCTACGGCAATTGCGTCGGCGTGCCGACCATCGGCGGCGAGACCAATTTCCACGCCAGCTACAACGGCAACATCCTGGTCAACGCGATGACCGTCGGGCTGGCGCCGACCGACCGCATCTTCTATTCGGCGGCGGTGGGCATCGGCAATCCGGTGGTCTATGTCGGTTCGAAGACCGGGCGCGACGGCATCCACGGCGCCACCATGGCCTCGGCCGAGTTCTCCGAGGATTCCGAGGAGAAGCGCCCCACCGTGCAGGTCGGCGACCCCTTCACCGAGAAGCTGCTGATCGAGGCCTGCCTGGAATTGATGGCCACCGACGCGATCGTCGCCATCCAGGACATGGGCGCCGCCGGCCTGACCTCGTCGTCGTTCGAGATGGCGTCGAAGGGCGAGACCGGCATCGAGATGGACCTCGACGCGGTGCCCTGCCGCGAGCCCGGCATGACGCCCTACGAGATCATGCTGTCCGAAAGCCAGGAACGCATGCTGATGGTGCTGAAGCCCGGCCGCGAGGATCTGGCCCGCTCGATCTTCGAGAAATGGGAGTTGGACTTCGCGATCGTCGGCCACCTCACCAATTCCGGCCGCATGGTGCTGACCAAAAGCGGCACGGTGGTCGCCGATCTGCCGATCGCGCCGCTCGCCGCCGCCTCGCCGGAATACGACCGGCCATGGGTCTCGCCGGCTCGCCAGCCGGTGGTGCCCGCCGAACAAGTGCCCGAGACCGATCCCGCCACCGCCTTGCGCGCCCTGCTGGCCTGCCCCGACCTCGCCTCGCGGCGCTGGATTTGGGAGCAGTACGACCACATGGTGATGGGCGACACCATGATCCGTCCCGGCGGCGACGCCTCGATGGTCCGCATCCACGGCACCAAAAAGGCGCTGGCGGTGACCACCGATTGCACCCCGCGCTATTGTCTGGCCGACCCGATGGAAGGCGGTCGCCAAGCGGTCGCCGAGGCCTATCGCAACATCACCGCGACCGGCGCCCTGCCGCTGGCCGTCACCGACAATCTGAACTTCGGCAACCCGCAGAAGCCCGAGATCATGGGCCAGATCGTCGAGGCCATCCAGGGCATGGGCGAGGCCTGCCGGGCGCTCGACTTCCCCGTCGTGTCGGGCAACGTCTCGCTTTACAACGAGACCAACGGCCAACCGATCCTGCCCACCCCGGCGATCGGCGCGGTCGGCCTGCTGGCCGACGCCACCCTGGCCGTCACCGTCCCCTTCAAGGCCGAGGGCGAGGCCATCCTGCTGTTGGGCGAAACCACGGGCTGGCTGGGCCAGTCGCTATACCTGCGCGAGCTTCACGGCCGCGAGGAGGGCGCCCCGCCCCCCGTCGATCTGGCCGCCGAGCGCCGCATCGGCGACTTCGTCCGCGCCCAGATCGGCAAGCGCCGCCTGACCGCCTGCCACGACCTGTCGGATGGCGGCCTGCTGGTCGCCGCCGCCGAGATGGCGATGGCCTCAGGCGTAGGCGCCCGCCTCGACTCCCAATCGGGCATCGCCCCGCACGCCTGGGCGTTCGGCGAGGATCAGGCGCGCTATCTGGTCACCCTGCCCGCCGCCCAAGCCGAAGCCCTGCTGGCCGAAGCGAAAACCGCCGCCATCCCCTGCGCCCGCATCGGCACCACCGGCGGAACCGTGCTGACGCTGGACGGCAAGGTGCTGGCCTCGGTCGCCGAGATGAAATCGCTGAACGAGGCATGGCTGCCCGGCTACATGTCCAAGGCGGCGGCGCATTGACGTGGGGAAGACGCTCGCGGACCTGAAGGCCGAATGGATGCTCGACCCCGAGGTGCGCGCCGAATACGACGCGTTGGCCGAAGAGTTTTCCCACGCCTCGGCGAAGCTCGCCGGACAACGATCGGCGGAAATAAGACGGGGAAACACAAAGGACACAAAGGACACCAAGTGAGAGGAGCGATTCGCCCGTCACAGTCCCGGTCCCTTGGTGAATCTTGGTGTCCTTGGTGACCTTGGTGGTGAAACCTTTTCCAGGTAACCCGAACCCAACCTGAACGGCCCGATCAGGTCTCGTTCAGGTTGGGTTTGGCATTGTACCGGCATTGCAGTTCGCAGGAGACGACGCGATGCTCGGAAAAATGATGATCCACGCCCTTGTTGCCGCCGCCCTGATCGGATCGGCGGCCACCGTTTTCGCCCAGGACGACGACCGGAATTCGGTCGCCGACGCGGATGATGGAGTCCGCGCGTCCACCACCGACACCAGCCAGGGCACCAAGCCCAACCGCCACCGTGACAATGATCGCGACCACGACGGCAGGCGCGACCGCGACCACGACGGCAAGCGCGACCATGACCGCGGGCGCGATCGCGACCATCGCCGCTGAGCCGGGCACGCCGCCCGCCACACGCCCCACTTGCCGCCACCGGCCGTTCGCGGTCATAGTCGTGGTGGCGAGGGGGGCATATGGCGTCCGGCGAGCATCGCATCTTCATTTCCTATTCGCGCCATGACGGCGGCGATGTCGCCGCGCGCGTGAAACAGGCCCTTAACGAGCACGGCCTGACCGCTTGGCGCGACATCGAGGATATGATCCCCGGCGATCACGTCCTCGCCCAGGCGCTGGAGGCGATCGAGCAGGCCGAGCATCTGGTCCTGATCCTCACCCCCCGCGCCCTGGCCTCGGACTGGGTGAAGCGGGAATGGAGCCACGCCCGCGCCAAGGGCGTGATGATCAGCCCGATCCTGGCCGATCCCACCATCGACAAGAAATCGCTGCCCCGCTGGATACAATCGGTCGATCTGTGCGACCCGAACCAGCCGGAACGCTGGACCCGCCTGCTCAGGGTTCTGGAAGACAAAGGCCGGGTGCGCCGGGTGCCGGACATGACGCCGCCCGCCGGCGACCTCGTCGCGCGCCCGGCCGAGTTCGAGCGGATCAAGCAAGCGATCCTGGCCCCCCCGGCCGGCCCGGTGGGCATCACCACGGCGCTGCGCGGCGGCGGCGGCTTCGGCAAGACCATGCTGGCCAACGCGCTGTGCCACGACGAGGACATCCGCCTCGACTTCCCCGATGGCCTGCTGCATGTGTCGCTCGGCAAGGAGGGCCGCTCGCCCATCGCATTGATCATCGACCTGATCGAACTGCTGACGGGAGACCGCCCCGGCTTCGAGGACGCCAACGTCGCCGCCGCGCAGCTCGCCCAAGCGATCGGCGAGGCGCGGCTGCTGCTGGTGATCGACGACGTGTGGTCGCGCGGCGATCTCGAACCCTTCCTGCGCGGCGGCCCCAATTGCGTGCGTCTGGTCACCACCCGCAACATTGCGGTCCTGCCGCCCGGCTCGGTCACGGTGACTGTCGATTCGATGACCGGGGCCGAAAGCGTGGCGGTGCTCGCGCGCGGCCTGAAGCCCGACCCCGCCCTCGCCGCCCGGCTGGCGGCGCTGGCCGAGCGGCTGGGACACTGGGCGCAGTTGCTGGCGATGGCCAATGGCTGGCTGCGCGGCCGGGTGACGGACGGCGAGTCGCTGGGCGACAGTCTCGAAAACTTCGAGAGGCGACTGACCGCGCGCGGCCTGACCGCCTTCGATCCCAAGAACGAAAAGGAGCGAGAGCGCTCGATCCGCCTGTGCATCGAGGCCAGTATCGAGGACCTGCCCGCGACCGACGCCGCCCGTCTGGCGGAACTGGCGGTCCTGCCCGAGGACGAGCCCACGCCCTTGCCGATCATCGAAGCCCTGTGGGCCGA
>JADFZP010000136.1:3451-7973 GCA_015232485.1 Alphaproteobacteria bacterium | reverse complement strand
TTTCGCCGTCATGCCCGTGCTTGACACGGGCATCCACGTGTCACCGCCCATGCCACTGTTTCCAAGGCTGTTCCCGCGGGGCCGCGTGGATGGCCGGATCAAGTCCGGCCAAGACAGCAGGTGGGGAAACACCAAGGACACCAAGGACACGAAGCGGGCGGCGAATTGCCCGTACAGTCCAGGTCCCTTGGTGACTCTTGGTGTCCGTGGTGCCTTGGTGGTGAACCTTTTTTCCAGCTCAATGGCGGCTTTACCGCCGATGGGTCAGTTCATTGGCTTGCCGGTATCAATCCGCCACGACCGGCGGATCGGTGTCCTCGTCCCAATCGGCGTCGGGCTCGGGGACCTTCTTGATCCACTCTTCGAGCATGACGACGTGCTCGGACTCCTCGTCGGCCATTTCCTTGGCCATGCGGCGGATGTCCGGGTCGGTCGATTCGGCGGCGACCTTGGCGTAGTAGGCCATGCCCTTGCGCTCGTTGGTCAGGGCGAGGTGCAGGACGTGGTAGGGCGTCATCAGGTAGTGGGTGCGCTCGATGGGCGCCGATTCGGGGCCTTCCGGCTCGTCCCATTTGTACTGCCAGGGGGCGAGATGGGGCAGGGCGTGGCCTTTGGCCCGCTCCTCCACCTCGGCCTGATGCAGGCGCGAGAAGTGGGCGAGGCGGCGGAACAGTTCGGCGGCCTCGGCGTTGTGGTGGGCTTCCAGGGTGTCCGCCAGCTCGGCGTAACGCTCGGCGGCCTCACGTTCCAGGGCGACGGCGTGGGCCAGGAAGGTGGGGAGGTCGTTCATGCCACGTACTTCCCTTCGATCTCGGCCAGGCTGCCGGTCGCCTTCAGCGAGGGCTGGAAGGGCGGGCGCTTGCCGGCGAACAGGATGCCGACCGAGAAGCCGTCGTCCTCGGCCAGACGGTGCAACGCCTCGGGCATGGTGGCGGCGGGCGGACGCTCGTCCTTGTGGACCATGGTCTTCCAGTCGCGCTGCTCGGGGCGATAGGTGACGCAGGGGCTAAGGATCTGGATGAACGAGAAGCCGGGATGGCGGATGCCGGCGGCGATCAGGCGGGCCACCTCGTTGGGATCGCCCGAGAAGCCGCGCGCCACGAAATTGGCGCCGGCCGCGATGGCCAGATGCACCGGCTCGACCGGCGAGACGCCGGTGCCTTCCGGGGTCAGCTTGCTGTTCTTCCAATCCGAGTCGGTGGTCGGCGAGGCCTGGCCCTTGGTCATGCCATAGACCTCGTTGTCCATGACGATGTAGGTCATGTCGACGTTGCGCCGGCAGGAATGCAGGAAGTGGTTGCCGCCGATCGAGAAGCCGTCGCCGTCGCCGCCCGCCGCGATCACGGTGAGGTCGGGCCGCGCCACCTTGACGCCGGTGGCGATCGCCAGGGCGCGGCCGTGGACGCCGTGGAAGCCGTACACGCTGGTGTAGGCGGGAATGCGCGACGAGCAGCCGATGCCCGAGATCAGCGCCGTCTCATGCCGCTGAAGGCCCAGTTCGGCCATCGCGCGGGTGATCGACATCAGGACCGAGAAATCGCCGCAACCCGGACACCAGACGGGCTTCAGCGTGGTCCGATAGTCCTTCTGGTCGGGAGCGGCTTTGGCGTTGAGGGAACAATCCATGGCTTCACACCCCGGCGCTGAGACGGTTTTCGATTTCGCCCGGACGCATCGGCAGCGGCCCGGCGCGATTGAGCAGTTCCACCTTGCCCGGCAGATCGTAATGGGCGCGAAGGAACTTGTGGAATTGGGCGTCGTGCGTCTGCTCGACCACCAGCACGCGGCTGACGCCTTTCAGCGCCTCGGCCATCTTTTCGGGCTGGATGGGCGTGATCAGGCGCAAACCGACCAGCCGCGCTTTGACGCCCTTGGCGGCGGCGCGTTCGATCGCCTCGCGGGCCGGGCCGATCGCCGAGCCGAAGGTCAGCACGGCGATGTCGCCCTCGCCCTCGAGGTCGGCCCAGTGGCTGCCATAGTCGAACTGGTCCAGCTTGCGCTTGCGCTTGTCAAGCTGGGCGGTGTGGTCGGCGTTCTGGCTGGACGGCGTGCCGGTCTCGGTGTGTTCAAGGCCGTCGGCGGTGTATTCGCCGCCGGGCGTGCCGGGGATGGCCATCGGCGAGACGCCCGAGGCGGTCACGGCATAGCGCTTGTAATTCTCGAGCGGCGCGTTGGCCACCAGACGGCGCCCCATGAACGCGACGTCGGCCGGGCGGTCGATGATGGCGCGGGCCTGGCCCATCGCCTGATCGGACAGCACGATGGCCGGAGTTTGCAGCGCTTCGGCCAGATGCACCGCCCATTGCGTCGAGAACAGGCAGTCGCCGATCGAGGACGCCGCGATCACCAGATGCGGCGCGTCGCCGTGCAGGCCGTAGACGGCGATGTTGAGATCGCTTTGCTCGGACTTGGTCGGGATGCCGGTCGAGGGGCCGCCGCGCATCACGTCGACCACCACCACCGGAGTCTCGGACGCCACCGCGAGGCCGAGCGACTCGGTCATCAAAGCGAGGCCCGGACCCGAGGTCGCGGTGATCGAGGCGGCGCCGCCGAACGAGCCGCCGATGCACATGTTGATCGAGGCCAACTCGTCCTCGGCCTGCACCAGGACGCCGCCCACCTTGGGCAGGTTGGGGGCCAGGAACTCGAGGATCTCGGTGCCCGGCGTGATCGGATAGGCGGCGCAGAACTTGACGCCGCCGCGCAGCGCGCCGACGCCGGCCGCCTCGTTGCCGCTGATGTTCCAGCGCTCGGGTCCGGCTTCGGCGGTGCCCGACAGATCGGCGATCGGGGTCATGCCCTCGGCCGCCTTGGCGCCGGCCGCCACGGCCGAGGTGCTGGACTTCAGCACTTCCTCGCCCTTGCGGCCGAGTTGGCGGGTCAGCACGTCGAGGATCGCGCCTTCGTCAAGGCGGGTCAGCACGCTCAGCACGCCGACGCCGATCATGTTGGCGCGGGCGCCGGGAATGGCCTTGGCCATCTCCTTGAACGGCATCGGCACCACCTTGGCGCCGTAAGCCGCGATCGCCGAGGGGATCTCGCCGGCCGAGGGGTCGCACAGGATGATGCTGTCCGGCCCGAGCGGCAGCTCGGCGGCGAAGCGGTTGACGTTTTCCCAGTCGAAGGCGACCAGCACGTCATAAAGATCGTCGGGCGAGTCCACCGGGCGGGTCGACAGGCGCACCAGCGCCGCCGCCTCGCCGCCGCGGATCTGCGGCCCCGTCGAACGACCCATCAAGCCGTAAAGGCCGGCCTTGGCCGCGGCGTCCAGCAGGATTTGTCCCGCCGTCATCACGCCTGCGCCGCCGCTGCCGGTCAACGCGATGGAAACCGAATCCGCCATGTCGCGCCACTCACCGTTGTTCGTGCCCGCGGCCCCGACCGACCCGGAAGGGTGGCGTGGGTGCCGTATGAAGGGATGGTTAATACAGAAGTTCGTGTTGCGCTGCAATACCTTTTGCAAAGTTGCGCGCGCGGTTGACGCCGCGCAATTTCCGTACGTCGAGCGGAAGTCGCACCGCAACCCGCCCGACAATGCGGCAAACTCTTTGCTAAAAATTTAACGTAATCGATTCAAGTACAGAGGGGAAATATTCCGTATTGCCAAGTAGAAAAAGGGGAGCATAATTTGTCCTGATTAAGCGCCCCAGAATGGGGTCGCCACGATGGAGGTTGCGATGGGTTGGACCCAAAATGGCACGCCAAACGCCGACACGCTGATCGGCACGTCCAGCAATGACACGTTCAGCGCCTCGGGGGGCAGCGACTATGTCACCGCCGGAGCGGGTGACGATAGTATCGAGGGCTCGACCGGCGACGACACCATCAAGGGCGGCGACGGCAACGACACCGCGACATTCCAGGGCCATTACAGCGGCTTCCGCTTCACGATGCAAAGCGATGGCGGCTTGGTCGCCGACCAATATTATCGGTCCGAGGATCGTTTCGACGATCTTGGCACCGACGTGCTGTACGACGTCGAAAACCTGCATTTCTGGGACACCAAGATCAAGACGGCCGATCTGCTCGACGCGCTGGGGCTCGACTCTCCGTCGGGCGGCGGTGGCGATGACGACGACAACGACGACGACGCGACCGACGACTCGTCCGATTCGGGCGATACGGGCGAGATCAAATATCTTTATGGCACGCCTTACGACGACGTTTTGCTGGGCGGGTCGTCGCGTGACAATTTGACCGGCAAGGCGGGCAACGACAAGTTGAGCGCCGGCTCGGGCAACGACAGCCTCGACGGCGGCGTGGGCGACGATACGTTGACCGGCGGCGACGGCCAGGACATCGCCCATTACGGCGGCAATTATTCCGGCTTCCGCTTCTCGCGGACTGAAAGCGGGGCGTTGCAGGTCGATCATTATTATCGCAAGGACGAGAAATTCGACGATCTGGGCACGGATGTGCTGACCGGCATTGAAACGCTGGCCTTTTGGGACGCCACTCTGTCCGTCACGGACATCGAGGAGGCCTGGGGCCTGACCACCACCACCACGCCGACCACCACCAC
>JADFZP010000136.1:0-3351 GCA_015232485.1 Alphaproteobacteria bacterium | reverse complement strand
CCGACCACCACCACGCCGACCACGACCACCACCGTGACGGGCGGCGTCGAGGAGCTGGTCGGCGCGGCCGGCCCCGATTCCGTCTCGGTGACCGCGAGTGGCGCGCATGTCCGCATCACCGGCATCGAGACGGTGACCGGCGGCGCGGGGGGCCAGTGGGTCGACCTCGCCGACGGCGGCGCCACGGTCTTCATCACCGGCATCGAGACGGTGATCGGCGGCGCCGGCGGCGACTGGATCAATTTGGGCGGCGACGCCAACCGGATGACCGTCGCCGCGATCGAGACCCTGATCGGTGGCGAGGCCCACGACGTGCTGACCTTGGGCGGGCGCGGCAACACCATGCTGATCGCGGCGATCGAGGAGGTGATCGGCGGCGCCGGCACCGATCGGCTGACGCTGGGCGACCGCGGCAACACCCTGACCGTGGCCGGCGTGGAAACCGTGGTGGGCGGCGCCAAGGCCGACAAGGTGACGGTCGCTTCGGGCGGGCTGACCTTCCAGGGCGCCGGGGGTGGCGATACGCTGACCCTTTACAGCGGTCGCTCGGGCGACGTGGTGGTGTTCGCGGCCGACAACGAGGGCTCGGGCGGCGGCAACGCCAGCGGCTGCGACAAGGTGACGCGCTTCCAGTCGGGGCTCGACACGATCGCGATCACCGGCGCCCTGGCCGCGTCGATCAACGACGATGGCGACGGGGTGCTGGACGGCGCCTCGCGCGCCACCGGGGCGGCCAATCTGGTCACCGACGAGTTGGTCGTGCTCACCACGAAATGCGCGAAGTTGACCGATGGCGATTTCGCCTCGTTCCGCCGCGCGCTGGGTGGCGTGACGCCGGGCGGGGCTGGCGATCAGGCGCTGGTGCTCGCCTCGGACGGCAAGAACACCGGCCTGTTCGTCATCACCGACGACGGCGACGGCATCATCGGCGCCACCGAGGTGCGCCTGCTGGCGATCATGCAAAAGGCCACCCTGTCGGCCTCCGACGTGATGCTCGGCTGACCCCAAGGGCGGCTTCGCCCTCCTTATCAGCGGCCCGCGGCGTCCCACATTCCAACCGGGACGCCGCGGGAGAGGTGCCATGGGTCTGACCTTGCTGGGTCCCCTTACGACCATGCCGTGGTCACCGGGATCGAACGCTGAGCGAGGTCGAGGGCTTCGTGTGGATGGCGGCGGTCGAAACCCTGATCGGTGGCGAGGGCCGCGACCTCATCCATCGCCGCCGACGTGGCTCTGGGCTGACCTTCGCCTTTGGGGCAGAATGGCCCCATGGACGAGTTGGACCTGTTCAAACGGCTGGGGCTGGCCCTGGCCATCGGACTGATGATCGGCGTCGAGCGCGGCTGGCGGCAGCGCGAGGCGCCCGAGGGGGCGCGCGTGGTCGGCGTGCGCAGCTTCGCGCTGATCGGCCTGCTGGGCGGCCTATGGGCGCTGCTGGCGCGGCATGCCGGAGAGTCGCTGCTGGGCGTCGCCTTTCTGGGCTTCGTGGCGCTGGTCGCGGTCGGCCACGTCATGCAGGTGCGGCGCTGGCCCGACATCGGCCTGACCACCGAGATCGCCGAATTGCTGGCCTTCTCGCTGGGCGCCCTGGCCGTGCTGGGCGAGATGGCGGTGGCCTCGGCGGGCGGCGTGGTGGCGCTGGCCCTGCTGGGCATGAAGCGCCCGCTGCACGCCTGGATCGAGCGGATCGAGGAATTGGAGCTGGCGGCGGCGATCAAGCTGCTGCTGATCTCGGTGCTGCTGCTGCCCTTGCTGCCCGATCGCGGGCTGATCGGTGGCGACCTGCTCAATCCCTACAAGCTGTGGCTGATCGTGGTGCTGATCACCGCGATCTCGTTCGTCGGCTATTTCGCCATCAAGCTGGCCGGGCCGCGCCTGGGGACCGCGCTGACCAGCCTGTTCGGCGGCATCGCCTCGTCGACCGCGCTGACCGTCGGGCTGGCGCGACTGGGCAAGCAAAGCGCGGAACTCCACACCGTGCTGGCGTCCGGCGTGGCGATCGGCGCCGCCACCATGTTCCTGCGGCTGCTGCTGATCGTTTGGCTGCTGCATCCGCCGATCGGCGTCCTGCTGGCCGCGCCGCTGGGCGCCATGGCGGTGACCGCCTATGCCGGCGCGGCGCTGCTGTGGCACCGCGGCCGCGAAAGCGACGTCGCCGGCAATCAGGTCACCCTCGGCAACCCGTTCGAACTGGGCACGGCGGTGAAGTTCGCGCTGTTCCTGGCGCTGGTGGTGTTCCTGTCGCACCGGGTGCAAGAATGGCTGGGCCAGCCCGGCCTCTACGCGCTGGCCGGCCTGTCGGGCCTGGCCGATGTAGACGCCATCTCGGTGTCGATGGCCCGCAACGCCTCGCAAGGCCACATCGCCCTGGCGGTCGCAGCCCAAGCGGTGGTGCTGGCCGCCCTGGTCAACACGGCGGTGAAGGCCGGCATGGTCGCCTTCCTGTGCGGCGGCGCGATGGCCCGCCAAGTCACCCTGGCGATGGCCGCCACCCTGGCGGTAGGGCTGCTGGTGCTGGCCACGGTGTAAGCCGCTCGTTTTCCGCGAGGCCATGCTTTTGTGGCGGCGCGAAACACGCTAGACTTCCCCCGCCGGAGGATTTCGAGCGGTTCGGTGCCGGCCCACCCCCCGGGGGCGCTCGAATCGCTGTTGGACATTGTGAATAAAAGGATTTTTCCCGCGTCACGGTGCGAGGGGGCGCGGGTTTTGGGGTCTCGCGCGAGACCCGCGCGGGGGTGCTCGAAAATCGCTGGCCATGGTGTTGGAATAGTGGGAGGATTTGGGCGGTCCCTATCCCTGGCTGAAATGCCGGGGCCTCATTGAAGCTCCTTGTAGAACCGGTTTCATCAAACCAGACGACGAATCTATCCCCGGCTGAAAGGCCGGGGCCTCATTGAAGCCGCTCGGCCGCCGCGATCCCCGCGTCTTTCTCCGCCTATCCCCGGCTGAAAGGCCCGGGCCTCATTGAAGCACCATGGCGCCTTCCAGACCGGAAGCTACGACTATTTCTATCCCTGGCCGAAAGGCCGGGGCCTCATTGAAGCAGCGTCAAATGGCGCGACCGCCCGCGCAACGTGGCGCCTATCCCTGGCCGAAAGGCCGGGGCCTCATTGAAGCTTGTAGACCCGGTTGGCGATTTTTTGGGGCTGGCCGCTATCCCTGGCCGAAAGGCCGGGGCCTCATTGAAGCTAGGTGGCCCGATCGCGCACCTCTTTGTCCTTGAGGCTATCCCTGGCCGAAAGGCCGGGGCCTCATTGAAGCGCGGCTCGACGCGCGAGAACGCATCAAGCCGCGCCCTATCCCTGGCCGAAAGGCCGGGGCCTCATTGAAGCCACCGCGAGGTCGCCACCT
>JADFZP010000135.1 GCA_015232485.1 Alphaproteobacteria bacterium | reverse complement strand
ACCCTCGTCAGGTCAGGCGGCGCAGGAAGGGCAGGTACTGGCGGTCGGCGTTGCGGATGTGATCCAGCAGCCAGTGCCGCAGGTAATCGGCCGTCTCGATCGACAGCTTGCGGGGCACCTCGCCGGCGGCGCAGGCCATTTCGTAGTGGCCGAGATCGGCGAGTAGGCGGTCGTGCTCGGCGCGATGCGCGGGCAGGTCCTCATAGCCGGCGCGGTCGAGCATATCCTCCTCATGAAGGAAATGGGCGCGGGTGGCGTCGATCAGGTCGGCGAGCAGCCGTGACAACTCGGCATCCAAATGGTCGTGCATCGAGGCGTCGAGGAAAAGATCCAGACGCGCCACCAAGCGCTCGTGCTCGGCGTCGATCGCCGGTATGCCCAAACGGTAACCGTCGTCCCAGTCGAGGTGTCCCATGCTCACGATCCCAGCCCGTTCGATGGGGCATTCTATGCCCCAAGTCGTTACCAGATTATGGGCTCGAAGCGTCCGCCCCGCAACCGAGGGCTTCGCCCACGGCCGCGAAAACGCCGTGGAACATCGGTTCGGTCAGCCTGCGGGTGTTGGTGTTGTAGCGCGAGCAGTGGTAGCTGTCGGCCAGCAGCATTCCACCCGGCAGCGGATGCAGCGCCCCATGCGCGAAGCGCGCCCAGGCGCGGCGCTGGCCGAGCGCGGTCAGCACCGAGTCGTGCGCCAGGGCGCCCAGCGCCACGATGGCGCGCAGGGCGGGCATCGCCGCGATCTCGGCGGTCAGGAAGCGCCGGCAGCAAGCCTGCTCCTCGGCGGTCGGCTTGTTTTCCGGCGGCACGCATCGCACCGCGTTGGTGATGCGGCAGTCCTGCAAGGTCAAGCCGTCATCGGCCCGCTCGGCATAGGCGCCCTTGGCGAAGCCGAAGCGCGCCAAGGTGCCGTACAGCAGCAGGCCGGCGTGATCGCCGGTGAAGGGCCGCCCGGTGCGGTTGGCGCCCTTCAGGCCGGGCGCCAGCCCGACCACCAGCAGCCGCGCCGTCAGCGGCCCGAACGAGGGGACCGGCGCGTTGTGCCAATCCGGGAACGCCCCCCGATTGGCCGCGCGGAAGGCGACCAGACGGGGGCAGAGCGGGCAGTCGCGGCCGGGACCGGCCTCAGGCATCCATGGCGCCCTGGCCGTGCTGAACGTTGCGGTCCTCGCGCGGCGGGCGCCCGATCACGTTCTCCAATTCGAGCAGTTCCACGAAATTGTCGGCTTGGCGGCGCAATTCGTCGGCCACCATCGGCGGCTGCGAGCGCACGGTGCTGACCACGGTGACGCGCACGCCCTTGCGCTGGACCGCCTCGACCAGCCGGCGGAAATCGCCATCGCCCGAGAACAGCACGACATGATCGAGATACTGCGCCATCTCCATCACGTCGATGGCCAGCTCGATGTCCATGTTGCCTTTGATCTTGCGGCGGCCGGCGGCGTCGGTGAACTCCTTGGTCGGCTTGGTGACCATGGTGTATCCGTTGTAATCCAGCCAATCGACCAGCGGCCGGATGGGCGAGTATTCCTGATCCTCGACCAGCGCCGTGTAGTAGAAGGCGCGCACCAGATGGCCCATCTGCGCGAAATGCTCGAGCAGGCGCTTATAATCAATGTCGAACCCCAACGCGCGCGCGGCGGCGTATAGGTTCGATCCGTCGATAAACAAGCCGAGTCGCTCTTGCGTATAGAAAATTTTGCCCACGATCAGTCTCTCTAAAAAGAGTTTCGGACTATATGCCGACCATACAATAGGCTCCGCGCGGCACGCGAACAAGAGGAGTGCACGATACCGTGATCCTGATCGGACTGGGCGCCAATTTGTCCGGGCCGTCCGGCCCGCCGCGCGCCACGCTCGAGGCGGCGCTGGCCGAACTGGCCCGGGAGTTGACCGTGCTGGCCCGCTCGCGCTGGTGGCGCACGGCGCCGGTTCCGGCGTCGGACCAGCCATGGTTCACCAATGGCGTGGCGCTTTTGGACACCGCGCTGGGACCGGCCGCGCTGCTGGCCCGGCTGCACGAGATCGAGGCGCGCCTCGGCCGGGTTCGGGGCGTAGCCAACGCGGCGCGCGCCATCGACCTCGATCTGCTCGCCCATGGCGGGACGGTGGGCGAGGGGCCGCCGGTCTTGCCGCATCCCCGCCTGCATCTGCGCGCCTTCGTGCTGCTGCCCTTGGCCGAGGTGGCGCCCGGCTGGGTCCACCCGCGGCTCGGGCTGGGGCTGCCCGAGTTGATCGCGCGGCTGCCGGCGGCCGAAACGGGACCCCTGGCCATACGCCCCGAATCGTGACCAATTCCTTGCTTTCGGAAATCGCGGGAAATATATATCCTGCGAGTTTCGCATAACAGCCTCGGAGTTCGTCGGAATGGCCCGCGTCACGGTCGAAGATTGCATCCTGAGAATTCCAAACCGATTCGATCTGGTCCTCTCGGCCGCCCAGCGGGCCAGGGACGTCTCGGCGGGAGCCAGGATCACCGTCGATCGCGACAACGACAAGAACCCCGTCGTCGCCCTGCGCGAGATCGCCGAGGCCACCATCGACATCGACAATCTTCGCAACGCGCTGGTCACCGGCCTTCAGAAGCACGTCGAAGTCGACGAGCCCGAAGAGGACGAGATGGAGACCCTGGTGGCCGAGCGCGACATGATGCTCGACCGCGGCGAGGCCATGGAAGACGAGGAAATCGGCGAGGACATGTTGTCGGTGCAGGAAGACGGCGCCGGCCTCGAAGCCGATGAGGGCGCTCCGGCCGCCGACCTGGGTGACGTCGACGAGGACTGACCGGCCCGGCCGGTCAGGCCCGGCATCCGGAGGCGCATCCGCATGATCCGCCAATTCGAACTGGTCGAGCGGGTCAAGGCGTACGACCCGTCGGCGGACGAGGATGCGCTGAACCGCGCCTATGTGTTCGCCATCAAGATGCACGGGTCGCAGCTTCGCGCCTCGGGCGATCCCTATTTCTCGCACCCCATCGAGGTGGCGGGCATCCTGACCAATTACCGGCTGGATTGCGCCTCGATCATCACCGCGCTGCTGCACGACACCATCGAAGACACCCACGCCACCTTGGGCGAAGTCGAGAAGATGTTCGGGGCCGAGATCGCCCGCTTGGTGGACGGCGTCACCAAGCTGTCGCGGATCGAACTCCAGCAGTCCGACCAAAGCAAGCAGGCGGAGAACTTCCGCAAGCTGGTGCTGGCGATGTCCGAGGACATCCGCGTCCTGCTGGTCAAGCTGGCCGACCGCGTGCACAACATGCGCACGCTGCATTACATCGACAATCCCGACAAGCGCCGGCGCATCGCGCTGGAAACCATGGAGATCTACGCTCCGCTGGCCGAACGCATCGGCATGCAGGAGCTGAAGTTCGAGCTTGAGGATCTGGCCTTCGGCGAGCTTCACCCCGAGGCGCGCGGCTCGATCATGGCGCGGCTGGACTTCCTGCGCGAGCAGGGCGGAGACCTGGTCACCCGCATCCTGACCCAGCTTCGCCAAACCCTGGCCGATGCCGGCGTGACCGCCACCGTGTCGGGCCGCGAGAAGACGCCCTATTCGATCTGGCGCAAGATGCAGACCAAGAATGTCGGCTTCGAGCAGTTGTCCGACATCATGGCGTTCCGCGTGGTGGTCGGCTCGATCGAGGACTGCTATCGGGCCTTGGGCACCATCCACAGCCGCTATCCGATGGTGCCCAACCGCTTCAAGGACTACATCTCGACGCCCAAGCCGAACGGCTATCGCTCGCTGCACACCGGGGTGTTCGGCCCCGAGCGCCACCGCATCGAGGTGCAGATCCGCACCCAGGAGATGCACGAGGTCGGCGAACTCGGCGTCGCGGCGCATTGGAAATACAAGCAGGGTGGACACACCACCGACGGGCGGCAATACCGCTGGCTGCGCGAGCTTCTCGACATCCTCGAGCACGCCTCGAATCCCGAGGAATTCCTTGAGCACACCAAGCTCGAGATGTTCCAGGACCAGGTGTTCTGCTTCACGCCCAAGGGCGATTTGATCGCCTTGCCGCGCGGCTCGTGCCCGGTCGATTTCGCCTATGCGGTCCACAGCGAGGTCGGCGACGCCTGCGTCGGCGCCAAGGTCAACGGCCGCATGCTGCCGCTGCGCACCGCGCTGAACAACGGCGATCAGGTCGAGATCATCACCTCGAAGGCGCAGACCCCGTCGCCGACCTGGGAGCGCTTCGTCGTCACCGGCAAGGCGCGCGCCCGCATCCGCCGCTTCGTGCGGATGCAGGCGCGGGTCCAGTATCTCGACCTGGGCCGCACCATCCTGCAAAAGGCCTTCAAGGCCGAGGGATACGACTACACCGAAAAGGGCCTGGAGGCGGTTCTCAAGGTCTTCAAGGCGAGCGGCGTCGACGAGTTGTGCGTCTCGGTGGGCGAGGGCGTGCTGACCGGCCGCGAGGTGGTGGCCGCCGTCTATCCCGAACTGAAGACGCCGCCCAAGACCGACAACGTGGTGCCGCTCAAGACCCGCCGTCCGGGCAAGGGGCGCGACCATGCGGTGCCGATCCGCGGGCTGATCCCCGGCATGGCGATGCATTTCGCCGGCTGCTGCCATCCGCTGCCCGGCGATCGCATCGTCGGCATCGTGGTCACCGGCAAGGGCGTGACCATCCACACCATCGATTGCGAGACGCTCGAGCAATATGTCGACAGCCCCGAACGCTGGCTGGATCTCACCTGGGACTCCGAGGTCGAGGGCGAGGCCCCGGTCGGCCGCATCTCGGTCGTGGTGCTCAACGAGCCCGGCAGCCTGGGCAGCCTGTCGACGGTGATCGCCAAGAACATGGGCAACATCAATAACTTGAAGATCACCAACCGCACCACCGAATTCTTCGAGATGCTGATCGACATCGAGGTCCGCGACGTCAAGCACCTGACCAACATCATCGCCGCCCTGCGCGCCACGCCGGCCATCAACTCGGTCGAGAGGGCTCGCAATTGAGGACATCGCCATGAGCCGCACGCTACGACTGGGCGTCAACATCGACCACGTCGCCACCATCCGCAACGCCCGCGGTGGCCGTCATCCCGATCCGGTGCGCGCCGCCCGCATGGCGGCGGCGGCCGGGGCCGACGGCATCACCGCCCATCTGCGCGAGGATCGCCGCCACATCTCGGACGACGACATCGTGCGGCTGACCCGCGAGATCGAACTGCCGCTCAATCTGGAGATGGCCGCCACCCCGGAGATGCTCGACATCGCGTTGAAGCACCGGCCGCACGCCGCCTGCATCGTGCCGGAAAGCCGCGAGGAGCGCACCACCGAGGGCGGGCTCGACGCCGTGCGCCACGCGGCGGCGCTGCGTCCCGTGGTCGGCCGTCTGGTCGACGCCGGCATCCGCGTCTCGCTGTTCATCGAGGCCGACCCGGCCCAGCTCGACATGGCCCGCGCCCTGGGCGCCCCGGTGGTCGAAATCCACACGGGGGCCTATTGCGACCACGAGGGGCCGGCCCGCGCCCGCGAACTCGACCGCATCCGCAAGGCCGCCGCCCATGCCGCGGCGATCGGCCTGGAGTGCCACGCCGGCCACGGACTCAGCTTCGACACGGTCGGGCCGATCGCCGCCATCCCGACGATCGTCGAGTTGAACATCGGCCATTTCCTGGTCGGCGAGGCGATCTTCGACGGCTTGGATAGCGCCATCCGCCGCATGCGCGTCCTGATGGACGAGGCGCGTCCGGCGGCAACGCCTTGACAGGCGGCCCGGCGGCTGGCTTGATCGCCGCCTACCCACTCGAACAGGCAGCCTCGGAAAAATGCATAGACGGAAAACCGGCGGCACGTGGGAAACGGCCAAGACGATCCTATACGCGGTGGCCATCGCCATCGTGGTTCGCACCGTGGCGTTCGAGCCCTTCAACATCCCGTCGGGCTCGATGTTGCCGACGCTGCTGATCGGCGACTATCTGTTCGTCTCGAAATACTCGTATGGCTACAGTCGTCATTCGCTGCCGTTCAGCCCGGCGATTTTCCATGGCCGGGTGTTGGAAAGCCCGCCCGAGCGCGGCGACGTCGTGGTGTTCAAGGTTCCCACCGACAACCGCACCGACTACATCAAGCGGGTGGTTGGGCTGCCCGGCGACCAGATCCAGATGCGTGGCGGGCTGCTGCACATCAACGGCACGCCGGTCGAGCGGCGCCAGATCGACGATTACGTGGCGCGCGACCGCATCGGCAGCATGATCCGCTACCCGCAGTTCATCGAGCGGCTACCCAACGGCGCCGAGCACACCATCATCGAGGCGGACGGCGATCGTGGCCACGCCGACGAGACCCCGGCCTTCATGGTGCCACCGAACGCCTATTTCATGATGGGCGACAATCGCGACAACTCGCAGGACAGCCGCTTCCTGGGCCCGGTGCCCGCCGAGAATCTGGTTGGCCGCGCCGAGGTGATCTTCTTCTCGACCGATGGCAGCGCGGCGCTTTGGGAAATTTGGAAATGGCCGTGGGCCATCCGCTTCATGCGCGTGTTTGATGCGATCGTCTGAGAATGGGTGAGAAACTCGACTCCGCGCTCGGCTACGCCTTCAAGCGCCCCTGGCTGCTGAACCAGGCGCTGACCCATCCCAGCGCCCTGCCGCCGCGCGCCAAGGGCGCCGCCACCGAATACGAGCGACTGGAGTTCCTGGGCGACCGGGTGCTCGGACTGGTGATCGCCCAGATGCTGTTCGAGCGCTACCCGCACGAGCCCGAGGGCGCCCTGGCGCGGCGCCATGCCGCCCTGGTGCGGCGCGAGGCGCTGGCCCGGGTCGCCGAATCGGTCGGGCTCAACGCCCATGTCCAGTTGTCGCGCGGCGAGGAGGACACCGGCGGGCGCTCGAATCCCGCCTTGCTGGCCGACGCCTGCGAGGCGGTGCTGGGGGCGCTGTTCGCGGATGGCGGATTGGAGGCGGCGCAGGCGTTCATCACCGCCAACTGGGCGCCCTTGATGAACGAGGCGGTGACGCCGCCCAAGGACGCCAAGACGGCGTTGCAGGAATGGGCGCAAGGCTTGGGCAAGCCTTTGCCGGTCTACGAGACCCTGGGGATGGAAGGTCCGCCCCATGACCCCATTTTCAAGGTGTCCGTGCGGGTCGCCGATGTCGAGCCGGTGACCGGAAGCGGCCCCTCCAAGCGCGCCGCCGAACAGGCCGCCGCCATCGCCCTGTTGGAAAAGGTCAAGGCATGAACACCCGTTGCGGCTTCGTCGCCATCGTCGGCGCTCCCAATGCCGGCAAGTCGACGCTGCTCAACCGTCTGGTCGGCACCAAGGTGTCGATCGTCTCTCCCAAGGTGCAGACCACCCGCTCGCGCGTGCTGGGCATCGTGCTCGAGGACGAGGCGCAGGTGATTTTCGTCGACACGCCCGGCATCTTCCAGCCCAAGCGCCGCCTTGAACGCGCCATGGTGGCCGCCGCCTGGAGCGGGGCGGGCGACGCCGACATGGTGTGCGTGCTGATCGACGCCGCCAAGGGCATCGACGACAACAGCCGCGACATCATCGAGCGCCTGAGGCAGTCCGAGCGCAAGGCGACGCTGGCCCTCAACAAGGTCGACCTCGTCCGGCGCGACAAGCTGCTGGGTCTGGCCGACACGCTGAACCAGTCGGGCGTGTTCGAAGACATCTTCATGATCAGCGCCGAGACCGGCGACGGCGTTCCCGATCTGCTCGCCCATTTCCGCGCCAAGGTTCCCGAAGGCCCCTGGCTGTTCCCCGAGGACCAGATCTCGGACATGCCCAGCCGCCTGCTGGCCGCCGAGATCACCCGCGAGAAGGTGTTCCTCGAACTCCACGACGAGCTGCCCTATTCGATCGCCGTCGAGACCGAACGCTGGGAGGAACGCGACGACGGCAGCGCCCGCGTCGATCAGGTGATCTACGTCCAGCGGGAAAGCCAAAAGCCCATCGTGCTGGGCAAAGGCGGCAGGAAAATCAAGGCGATCGGCGCGGCGGCTCGCAAAGAGCTGGAGCATCTGCTGGACCAGCGCCTGCACCTTTTCCTCTACGTGAAGGTGCGCGAAAACTGGCTCGACGACCGCGAACGCTACCGCGACATGGGGCTGGAATTCGACGTGTGA
>JADFZP010000134.1:5928-8089 GCA_015232485.1 Alphaproteobacteria bacterium | reverse complement strand
GCGCGAAGATAGACGCCCTGGAAATCCTCATAGGACGTCGACGACGGCAGATTGACCGTCTTGGACACCGCGCTATCGGTGTACCGCTGGGCCACCGCCTGCATAGCCAGGTGCTCTTCGGAGGTGAGGTCCAGGGCACCCACGAAGTAGGGAGGCAGGGGGACGGCGGCGCCGAAGGTCTCGCGGAACAGCCGCACCGCGTAGGCTTCGATATCGACCTCCACCGTGCTGTCGTCCGGCTGACGGACGCGCCGGGTGAACCGCATCGCGAAATGGGGCTCGATGCCGCCCGACACCGAACCGGCCAAGCTGGAGGTGGTGCCGGTCGGCGCCATGCTGGTCAGCACGCCATTCCGAAGCCCAAACTGGCGAATGCCGGCCTGGATGTCGGCGGGCAGCGACTGCCCGTGTGGCGTGGACAGATACTTGTCGGCGTCGAACGCCGGAAAGGAGCCTTTCTCCTTCGCCAAGTCGATCGACGCCTCGTAGACCGCGCGCTGGAAGTCCTGCATCCAGGCGTCGTACATCGCGACGGCCTCGGCGCTGCCGTAGCGAAGCTGCATCATCATCAAGGCGTCGGCCACGCCCATCGTGCCCACGCCGATCCGGCGCTTCGCCAAGCTCTCTTCCTTCTGCTTGGGCAGGGGATAAAGAGAGATGTCGATGACGTTGTCCAGCGCGCGCACCAGCACGGCCGCCGCGCGCTTCAACATGCGGACGTTCAGGCGAGCATCCGCCGTGAAGGGGTGCTCGATCAGGCGGGCGAAGTTGATCGGCCCGAGACAGCAGACGCCGTTCGCCGGCCCAGGCACTTCGCCGCAGTTGTGGACGATGATGCCGTTGGCGTCAAAAGAATGAACATCGTCCACCGTGCAGTCATACACATCTTCCACTCCGTCCGGCACGAGGCGGACGAAATCGGCCGTAAAGTGTTCGACATACTCTCCACGCACGTTGTCATCGAGCAGCGCCGCCAGAGCCCGACGTTTAGCAGGATCGCGGAATCCCACCCGATCTGCGAAAAGACGAATATTCGCGCGACTAATTACGAGTTCGTGCTGCGAAAGGGTCGAATAGAACACGCTGCCACCATGCCCGCCGGGCAAAAGGCGCGCCTGGGCAAGCCGGCGATTACGGTAAAGCGTAGAGACGATGCCCAAACGGGCAAGCATACGCTGTACCACCCGCAGCTTTTCGATATCCGATTGGGCCAGCCGAACAGAGCGTCCCTTCAATGCCCCCCCCTGCACAGATCCATCAGCGTCAAAAAAACCGGACAGGAAACCAGAAACAAGAGAGGACGACGCTCGCTCTAAAGCGGGCAGCAATGATTTGGAACCAGGCGCAATCATATCTTTCGCAAGCCGATCCAAAGCGCGATTCCTGACACGCCCGGAAGTATAGGAAATCACACCAGCGCCGGAACGTGGACGCCCTTCCAGCGAAGCCACGAGTTCCGCCGCCTCACGAGCCCGCTCCGATGCGCCATCCCCCCAAAAGCGAACCAGCCCACTATACTTGTCAGGATTGTAGCACCCGTCACCGACCATGGAGCCAAGTAACCAACCACGGTCTTCCTCGTGCCTATCAGAGACCCCCCAAGAGATGTCGGCATTGCGATTGAGCACGACATGATCGCCCGGACGAAGGCGACAGGCCGGCACCCAATCAGTCACGCGGTCCCACCGCGACACCGAAATCCCTGCCACGCGAGAAACAACACGACGGCGCCGCTCGACCAAAATCCGGTGATCGCCGGTTACCCGCACAGAAAAGCCACGGTTCGTCTCCAGGCGAAACACTGGCTTCGTTCCGGTTTTCCAAAAGCCACTAGCGCGGTAAGCGCGTCCATTCACCACCGCCGCGAACGGCCGCCCTATCAATTCGTTCACTTGACGGGCACCGTCACTCGTATGAACCCATGTGTCTGCCGTAACACATGGGTTGGTGGCGATAATCTCCTCGCAATAGGCGAGGGGGTTCTGCGCCTGGACGGTGTCGATGAAGATCACGCCGGGCTCGGCATAGTCGTAGGTGGCCCGCATGATCTTGTCCCAGAGCGCCCGCGCCTTGACGACGCGATAGGTCTCGCCGCCGAACACCAGCGGCCAGTCCGCATCGGACGCGACGGCTCGCATGAAGGCGTCGGTCACCAAGACCG
>JADFZP010000134.1:1682-5866 GCA_015232485.1 Alphaproteobacteria bacterium | reverse complement strand
GTCGATCCGCATCGTGCCCATCATGGCTCCACGACGCTCACCGGCCGACGAGACGGTCTTACAGGCGGCGTCGAAGATGTCCATAAAGGACACGGGACCGGAACTCTTCGAGCCCACGCCGTTCACCAGGGCACCCGCCGGACGCAAGGTCGAGAAGTCGTGGCCGACCCCACCACCCATACGCATGGTCAGCGTGGTCTCCGTAACCACGCGCATGATGTCGACCATGGAGTCGCCGATCCGGTCGGCGATGAGGCAGTTGAACAAGGTGACCGAGCGGCCGGTCCCGGCGCCCGAGAGGATGCGGCCGGCGGGATAGGCCACACCCGCGTGCATCACCTTGTAGAAGCGATCCTCCCAGGCCGGGGCGTCCGCCTCGTTGACGGCCAGCGCCTTGGCCACGCGCCGGAACGTTCCGTCCAACGACTGATCGATGGGCGAGCCGTCGGCCGCCCGGAAGCGATACTTGTCGTTCCAGATTTGCAGGGCGAAGGTATCGACATCAGCCGTCATGGCACACACTCACAGCAAGAATTGACGTTGAAACCAGCCTAACAGCGGCCGGTAGACATGCAACGCGGCCCAAGTCCTTCCCTGGGAAGGGAGCAGGAACACGACACGCGTCCGAAGAGGATTACTTGTTGACGCGGCGCCAGTCCCACGGCTTCTGGAACTGCCCGCCCCACAGCCCGACCCGCTTGGCCGAAGCGTCCCGCTCGGCCGCGACGTAATCGCGGCTGTAGGTGGTGTAGGCCAGCGCCCATCCGGCGCTCACCATCGCGCCGTTGATCTCGACGCCGTCCGCCCAGCACACGGCCAGCAGGCGGTCGTAGCCATCTACGTCATTGACCTGGCACGTCACCTGGCGCCGGTCGACCAAGGCGTCCAGATAGGACCGCGATTGATCGCCGCACCGATAGGCGTAGTTGGTCGCGTCCAAACAGATTTGCTTGCCTTCGGGGGCGTCGATCCCGAACAAGCGGACCCGCCGCCCCGCGATCTCGATGGTGTCGCCGTCGATCACGCGGGCGACACCCGAAATCCTTCCCTGGGCGGGGGAGGCGTGGACCATCGCGCCGCCGCCCAAGAGGCTGAACAGGCAGGCCGCGACACGGAGGGTTGTCGTTACGCGCATCGAATCGGACTCCACGCCGGTTGATCTGGCGAGAGGATAAGACATCCAGCGAAACCGCAAATGCCCGGCAGATTGCCAAATTACTCACGAAACCGGGCGATTTCGTGCAACTACGGCTCGCCCAACGGAAGGATTGCAATTCTCAAGCAATCGCTATACTGCCCAAAGCGCGGGCGATCGGAGCCGCACACATTGGGCGAGGGGAACATGCCGGAACATTTGAAACTGAGCTTCCGCGCCACGGTCATGGCCGATGAGGGGTATGTGACCGTGAAGCCGGTCCACATCTTCGAGGAAAACCGGCCCGTCTCCGTCGATATTGCGGCGGGAGACACAGACTTCATCGCGATCAAAATGAACAAGGACATCGACTACGGCATCGCGGTGCAGTCGACGACCAAGGATGTCGTGCCGATCCTCACGCTTTACGATCGTCGCGGCGAGGTGAAGGCCGTGGGCCAACTGCCGCTGGCCGACTGGGGCTACAATATTTGCGAATTTGATCCCCAGACATCAGGGTGGCACTACCTCGCGATTTCCGGCGCCGCGCCCGCGCGCTTCGAAGTCTACGCCGGGTGGAGCGCCGATGGCGTGATGCCGATCGCCTGAGCGAAACGGCCCCGGCTGATGACGCGTCGGGGCCGTCCACCACCCCCTTCCAGGTGAGGGTGGTTCTTCCATCAAGCGGCTACATCCCGTGGCAACGGCGCCGCCGCTGGCACATGGTTGACGCCGATCTCTGATTCCAGCCACTGCGCGTGGCGCATCATGGAATCGGTATCGGCGATGCCCCGCCCGCTGGTCGCGACGATTCCGCTTCGCAGATACCAGCCCACCGCCGCGCCCGGCGCGAAGCCGCCGTCATGGTACAGGTCGAGCAAGCGGTCCAGGTCGTAGTCGAGCAGGAAGCCGATGGCTTCGGCGTTGACCTCGAAGCGGGGCGCGCGATCGGCGATGGCGTCGGAGCCACCTTCGAAAGCGAGGGCCGCGACCAGCGGGTCGGACAGGCCCGGCATCGCGGTCGCCTGTCCATGGTCGATGGCGACCCGCCGGTTCGGTATCGGCGTCTTGGGCGCGGGCGTTTCAATGGTCGGAACCGGGAACCGGCGTCCCTCGATACAGACCTCGCGGTAGATCGCCAGCGCGTGAAACGGCCGATGCAGGCCGTAGCGCGCCCACATGAAGTCGATCAGGATCAGTTGCTCGGCGGTCACGATCTGGAAGCGGGGAGGCTCGCCCGCGACCTCGGCCCGGTCGCGCTCCAAGGCGTCGATGGTCAGCGCGTAGCGCAGCAGCGATTCGACCTCGGCGGCGCCATAGGCGCTCGGCTGAAGCACCAAAGCGCCATCGACCACGGCTTCCGGCGTCACCCGGCGCGGGGTCCAGCGCTGCCGCGTCCAATCGAAACGGGTCGCGATCAGATATTCCCGCAAGGCGTTGAGCGGCTGCATGTAGCGATGCCCCGGCATGGTCAGCATGGCGGACATGCTGCGGTCCTGGTCCACGGCCGTGCAAAGGGCGCAGCCGTGGCGGGCGCCGCAGCCGCCACCCTTCTTGACGCCCCGCGCATCGGCGACGATCACACATTCGCCGCCCGCCGCGTCACGGTAGATCCGCACCGTCTCGGCGAAGTCGGGAGCGAAGCCGGGATACGCCGCATCAGGTTTGGACGAAGCGAGGGCGAGATAGGTCCACACATCGTCGGTGTCGAAGTCGGCGATCAGCGGCAGGGTGTGGTCACCATCGGCATTGACGGAAATTTGGCGCGCCCGGTCGCCACGCGTCGTCATGTTGACGGCCCGGCGGGCGCTCTCGTCGAAGCGCGTCCCAAGAATGATGACCGGCGGGTGTGGATGATCGGCCATATCGTGCAGCCGGAAAAAGGCGCCACCCACGGCCGTCCGCGCCCTGGTGGCACACTCGGCGCGCCACGCGGCGGCGGCCGTCGCCAAAGCCCGGCGAGCCGGAACCACCTTCAAGGACACCGAGCAGTCGCGCGAACTCGATTCGGGAAAGGTGGGCAAGCCCCGGCCGCCGATCACGCTCACCACCCAACTGTCCGATAAGGACGGGCGCGGCACGACTATCCGGACATCCAGACCGTGCCGCGCCGCATGCCGCCGGAGCTGGGCGAGCATGCGGTTGCGATAGGCGGCGACGGCCGGGTTGTCGATCCCGGTATCCGTCGAGAGCACGGTCAGCGCCGGCAGCGGTGCGTGGGCGTCCCGCGCCTGCCGCAGCCCCTCCAAAGCGAGGCATAGCGCCACCGTGGAATCCTTGCCTCCCGAATAGCCGAGAAACAGCGGAACACCGTCAAGTAGATGGTCCCGTACCACAGAAATGGCTCTGGCATATTTGCTGTCCAAATCGGACACGACGCGCTCCCTTGCGGCGACAACATCGTCAATCGTCGCATGGCGGCGGGCGGACGCAAGCATGGCACAACATGGCGTGTTGCATCACAATCCGGGTGTGCGAGCCTATACACAGGAACTCGCACACAATGGCTTGCCACGGAGGGTAATATGGTCGACGAGGTCACATTCAGCGAGCCCATGACCATCGGCAAGCACGAGTGGCGAATCCGCTTCGACGAAGGCGGCACCATCAACTACGAGTGGCGCCGGCTCGGGCAGCGCATGTGGCGGTCATACCGCGACTGGCCGTCCTACGATTTCAACAACGGCCAGACCGCCGGCCTGCCGGCCTCGGTGAAGAAGCTGTGGGAGCGGGAGCGGAAGCGGGTTGATCTTCACACGGGGCGGATTAGCCCCGTCCAGCAGCTTTCGCTCTTCGCGGCGATCCCCGGCGAACTCCAACTCGCGGGTGTCGCGCCATGCTGAACGACTTCCTCGGCACGGCCGCGCTGCAACAGACGACGTTCGGCGCGGCCGATCCGAACGTGGTCGACGCGATCACGGCGGCCTTGCGCGACAAGGATCGCCCGCTCTCGCGCGTGGAAATCCACAACGCCGTGGCCTGGATGTGCGGCCATCGCACAACGAACCGGATCATTACCGAGATGATCGCCACTGGCGCGCTCTGGGTG
>JADFZP010000134.1:0-1672 GCA_015232485.1 Alphaproteobacteria bacterium | reverse complement strand
CGTCGACGGCAGGTTTGGCCTGCCGAATGCGTCCTGACAGGACAACGGGCGGGCCAAGTTGCATTCAACGTGGCCCAGGAGAACATCGGATGACCAACACCAAGGAGAGGCGACGATGCTGGAAACATTCGATATCGACGTCATGGTTCGCGCGACAGCATACGCTCGCGCGACCTCTTACGAGGATGCGCTGAACAAAGTCCACGCTCTCGCCGAACGGACCATTTATGTCGGCGGGAGCGACCAGATTGTTTCCGCTCTCCCGGCCGATCATCCCGAATTGCCCGCCATCCGCCTGTCCCCCGAGATGACGATCCACGGCCCCTGGAACGCCGAGCCCATTCCGGCCGGCCCCATCCTCCCGGTGATCGCCGCCGTGGTGAGCCAGGCCGACGCCGCCGGTTGCGATGGCGATCTCATCGTCACCTCGCACAGCGCCATCATCGCCCTGAAGCAGGCGGCCGATCCGCTCCGCGACGTGCTCCAGCGCGCGGCCGATTTCATCGCTGGGTTCGAGGATGACGAAACCCAGGAAGGGGTCTCCGAGATGCTGGATGATTTGCGGCGCCTGCTCGGAACGACTGGCGCGCCGGGCGCAGGCGGTGCGCGATGACGGCCCGACGTAAAGATGGCGGGGGCACCCCGCATCTGACCATCCATCACCTCGAACATCGCCCGTCATGGCGCGCGCATGGCAGGGGCATGGGGCGCCAAGCCCTCGCGATCCCCCGCCAGGAGGACAGCAAATGAGCCATGTCACGCGCAAGACGGTCATCGATCCGGCCTCCATCCGGCCCTACGACAAGCTGGTGGTGTCCTATGAGGATTTGGAGGCGGTGTTCGGCGATCCTCGTCCGGCCGCCAACGGCGCCGACGTAGTCTGGGTGGTAACCTTCGATGACGGGCTGATCGCCGCCGTCTACAACTGGCGCAATGGGCTCAATCACCTTGGCCCCAACGCCCCGCCGATCCATCAGCTCACCAACTGGACGATCGCGGGCACCTCCCGCGATTGCGTGCATCGCATCCGCAACCTGCTGCAACGGCGGCAGTGGAGCAAGGCGGCGGCGCGGCAGGGGCGGGCGCGATGATAAGCACCTTGGACGCCGCCACGGACCCGGTCGGCTGGATCGAGTTCTTGGCGCGCGCCTCGGAGTTCAAGGAGCCGGACGATCCGAACCTGATCGCGTCCGGCGGCCTATGGCGGCACGTCAAGGGCGCCCTGGCGCGGGCCTGCGACGAGCCCGACCGCGCGATTCGAGCGCGGCTCGCGGCGGCGGTCGCGCGCATCTACCGCGCCTCTCCACGCGGCCTCGCCACGCACGCCAAGGAAGACGAGCGCCACCGCTGGCGCCTGCTGCTCGCCGAGGCGATCCAGTCCGGTCGGGATGTGCAAAACGCTCGGGCGCTGTTCATCACGACGTTTGGCACGGTGCCCGACATGCGCCCGGTGCTGACCGCCGCGCTCGGGCCGTTGCCGCCGGAGCCTCGTCAACCAAGCTGCCTCGATCACCTGTACCCCGACGATGAAGCCTCACCCGAGCCTGGGAGAAACATCATGCGCGGAAAACCGCAGAAACCTCCCACCACACCGGAATGGACCTATGACGGCCCACTGCGCACCCTCTCTGGCGAGCGGGGGAAGTGGCAGGATGGACACTATTTCGCGTCG
>JADFZP010000133.1 GCA_015232485.1 Alphaproteobacteria bacterium | reverse complement strand
CGGAAGCCGATCGCGTAACCTCCCCCCTCGGGCGCCTCGCCGGCCCGCGAGGCCGAGCGCGCGGCCGGCGCGAAGTAGTACCACGCGCCGCCCCGCACCGTCCTTCGTCGGCAGGTTTGATCCCAGCAACTGGACGTCCATTCCCAGACGTTGCCGGCGGTGTCGTGCAGCCCCCAGGGATTGGCCGGATACGAGGCGACCGGCAGCGTCTCGTGCCGGATCGGACCGTCGTCGCATTCGCGGCAATTGGCGCGGCCGTGCTCCATCTTGTCACCCCACCAATAGGCGGTGGTGGTGCCGGCCCGCGCCGCCTCCTCCCACTCGGCCTCGGTGGGCAGCCGGTAGGTCCGCTTGGTCCGCGCGCTCAGCCAACGCGCGTAAGCTTCGACATCGGCCAGCGAGACGTTGATCACCGGACGCCGCCCGCGTCCCCAGGCGTGATCATCGACCTCGCGGCAGGCCCCGGCCGACACGCATTCCGCCCATTCCTCGAAGGTGACCTCGGCGCGCCCGATGCTCAAGCCGTTGGGCAATTCGACCATTTCGGGGCAGCGCTCGCAATCGCTGAACGCCGCCGCCGGGGTGGCGATCAGGGCCAGGACAAGGGTGGCGGCGAGGCGGCGCGGACTCATCCCGCCCCCCGGATCACCTTTTCCAGCCGGGTGGCCAACGAGCCAAAATCCTCGGCGCATTTCCGCCGAACCACATCCACGCGCCGTGCGCTTTCTTCGCCAAGGACCTTGCGTCCACCTCCGGGCCCATCGGCGACCGCGCGCATGGTGGCGAGGACATCGAAATAATGTTCCTTGACCGATCCGTCGGCGCGAATGTCCGACCAACGCCAGCCACTGGGTAGGTCCAGGCCGGCGAGCGTCCATGTTTCCAGCTCTTCCCAGGCATTCTCCGCCAAGAATATCCGGTCGGAACCAAATTGGCTTTCGATACGATCCAGTTGCTGGCGCCTTTGAATGAGGCAATCGCGATCGACGCAGAGGATGAATATCTGGGTCATGGATTCGTAGCGCTCGACGATCTCCCGCAAGCGTTCCATGTTCAACGCTTCCCGGATTCCGCCCAGCAGCGGGTCCTGGCAAACGCGAACCCGTGCGTTCTTTTTTCCGATACTGATGAGCAACCGATCAAAAAGAGGACGCAGCAAATATTGGTCCTTACGGAAATCTTCTGGAATGACGAGGATGTTCATTCCTCGCTCCCTTCGGGATCGGCCTCTTCCTCCGTGAAGGCCAGCGCGTCTTCCATCCAACCAGAGGCGTGCAGACGTCCAAGACCTTGGGACGACCTCAGCTTCTTTGCTTCGGGAAGCTCCGCCACCGGACAAATGGTCGAACTGGCGGAGTGCCGGGACCGAAAGGTTACGGACGTATTGGTAAAGGTCTGATCGCCAATCATCGAAAGAAGATCTGGCGAATGGGTGGTGCTCACCACTTGGATTTGGCTTTTGGCGGTTTGACCTTCGATCAAGTCCAGCAGCAGCCTGAGACGGGATGGATGAATTCCGTTATCAATTTCCTCAAAAAAATACAGCTTCGCAGGACTTGTGCCTAGTATAGCTGCCAACATTGCCAAGAAACGCAATGTACCATCTGATGCACTGTAAGCTGATATACTCTTCCCCCCCACCTCTTTGATGACAAGTTGAACCAAGCCGGTTATGGGATCGCGAGGGAACTCCAAATCGGCGACATCCATGGGCGTGAGATCCCGAACCCATTCGGTGAAGACCTCCTTGCGCTTGGGATCGGCACATATTTCTTGAAGAACCGTCGGAAGGTTTTCGCCGCCGTCACCCAGCACCGCCTGGCCGGGGAAAGCTGGCCGCCTCATCGCATCGGGGACGAGGTCGAGAAAGCGTATGCTGGCGAGCGTAGCGACAAGATCATCGGCGATGTCCTTGTGGAACTTCACCACCCCCTTGGTCTGGTCGCGAATCTGTGTCAGCGCCGGCTGATCCGGCCGCACCGCGATCCGGGCGCCCAGCCGCCTCTGGTCGCCCGTCTTTTCCATTCGCAGAAGAAGGTGCGTTTCATCGTCTTGCTGGTCGACGGGGTCGTCCGCCCCAGGATGACTGGTATAGATCGTTCGCGAGCGGAATTTCAGTGTCTCCCGCAGAACCCGGAAGCCGCCCCTGCTCTTCTCCTCGCGACCGATTTCAATCGAGTATCGCACCTCCGCCCTTTTGATCCGAACGGACACCTCAAAACCAAAAGAACCTCTATTAAATCGAATGATTTCCTGCGCCGTGCCGCGCAAAGGAGCCCATTCCACTTGCCCTCCGGCCCCGTATTTTCCACCGATTATATCGGCAAGGGTGTAGCCGCGGCCAATGCCGTGCAGGAACCGGAAGGCATCACGGATATTGCTCTTGCCGCTCGCATTGGTTCCGACGATGACGGTGAATGGCCCCATGCGGAGGGTCGCGTCGGAAAAGCTTTTGAAGTCGACGAGCCTCAGAGAGGTAATCACGGCGCGTTCCGCGTGCTTGTTGCACGCGAAGGATAAGGTATCCCGCCCCTCGACGCCACACCCGACTCAGCCGCCGCCGATCCGCACGATGATCGCGCCATACATCAAGGCGGCGATGGCCGCGAGGCCGATCAGCCATAGCCATCGTTTGGTTTTCATCGGCCCATTCTCCCCATGGTTCCCCATTCATTTGGGGATGGGGCGGGCCATCCGAAAGAGCGCGATGGTGGCCGCGAGCCATGCCGAAAGACGTCTTGTCGTTTGTTGCGAGTACGAATTAATATTACCTCTATTGGAAACCTGGGGTGACTCGCATGATCAGACCGGTGACCGGCGCCTTGCTCGACGACCTCCCCGCGACCGAGGTGCGGCGCGTGACGGTCGATGACACGGCCCGTTGGCTGGCGCTTGGCTGGGGCGACATGCGCCGCTCGCCCGTGCTGTCGTTGGGCTTCGGCGCGGTGTTCGCGGCGGTTGGACATTTGCTGACCGCCGGGTTGGCGCAGGCCGGCATGGGCAGTCTGGTGCTGCCGCTGGGCGCCGGATTCATGTTGCTGGCGCCGTTCCTGGCGGTCGCCTTCTACGAGATCAGCCGCCGCCACGAGCTGGGCGAGAGGCCGGACCTGGCCGGCGTGGCGATGGCTTGGCGGCGCAACGCGGCCGGGCTGGGCAACATGGCGTTGGTGCTGACCCTGGCGCTGTTCGTCTGGGCGCAACTGGCGCTGCTGCTGTTCATGTTGTTCTTCGCCACCAACCCGCCGCCGTTCGAGGGTTTTATTCTCGATATCCTGTCGACGCCGCGCGGGCTTTCGTTCCTCATGGTGGGGACGGCGCTGGGCGGCGCGCTGGCTTCGGTGGTGTTCGCCATCTCGGCGGTGTCGCTGCCGATGCTGCTTGACCGACCGGTTCCGGCGGGCGTGGCGGTCAAGGCCTCGCTGGCCGCCGTTTTCGCCAATTGGCGGGTGATGATCGGCTGGGCCTTGGCGATCGCCCTGATCACCTTCGCCGGCATGGCGCTGTTTTTCGTCGGCCTGATCGTCGCCTTGCCGTTGGTGGGCCACGCGACGTGGCACGCCTATAGGACCGTGGTCGTTTAGCCGTCTCCGGCGTCAGGCCGGCGCGCCGACCTCCTCGGCCATGAATCGGTCGAGCAGGTCGCGCGCCTCGGCATAGGCCTCGGGGATGCGACGGGCGGCACTTTGGGCCGCGTCAAGGTCGCGATCGCGCGAGGCGGTCTCGGCGTCGCGGCACAAGGCCGACAGGCGGTTGAACCCCAGGCTTCCCGAACTGCTCTTGAAGGCGTGCGCGGCCCGGCCCAAGGCGTCGAGGTCGCCCTTGGCGTCCGCCGCGACGATGTCGGCGAGCAAGGCTTCGCCGCTTGACCGGAAGGTCGGCACCAACTCGCCGAACGCCTGATGACCGACATCCTCGCGCAGGCGCAGCAGCTTGCGGCGGTCGAAGACGTCGCTGGTCGGCTCGGCGGGCGGCGGCGGCGGCGCTCCGGCGGCGGCCTCGGGGCTCCAGCGGGCGAGAACGCTGAAAAGCTGATGCGGATTGAAGGGCTTGGGCACGAAGTCGTTCATTCCGGCGGCCAGACAATCGTCCTGCTTCAGCGCGTTGGCGGTCAGGGCGATGATCGGCAGCGACGCCTTCGGCCCGCTCAGGGCGCGGATGGCCCGGGTCGCCTCGAGCCCATCCATCACCGGCATCTGCACGTCCATCAGAACCAGATCGAACTCGCCCCGCTCAACCGCGGCCACCGCCTGAAGTCCGTCGGGAACCACCGAGACGGCGTGGCCGCGATTGACCAGCATGCCGGTGGCGACCCGCTGGTTCACCGGATTGTCCTCGGCGAGCAGGATGCGCAGCGGCGCCAGATCGCGCGCCGGGGCGACGGCGGCCTCGTCGTCATGGCTGGGCTGCTGGCCGGGGCGGAAGGGCAGCGTGAACCAGAAGGTGCTGCCGCGGCCGGGGGCGCTGATCACGCCGATCGCGCCGCCCTGCGCCTCGACGATGCGCTTGCAGATGGCGAGCCCCAGCCCGGTGCCGCCGAAGCGCCGCGAGATCGACGAATCGGCCTGGGTGAACGACTGGAACAGGCCGGCCTGCGCCTCGTCGGGAATGCCGATGCCCGTGTCGACCACCGAGAAGCGCATCCGCATGGGTTCGCCCGGCACCGGGGGCATCGCCTCGGCCAGCACCCGGATACCGCCGCGCTCGGTGAATTTGATGGCGTTGCCGATCAGGTTGAGCAGCACTTGGCGCAGGCGGGCCGCGTCGCCCACCAGCCAGCGCGGCAGATCGGGGTTGATCGAGGACTCCAGCGAGATGGTGTTCTCCTGGGCGCGCGAGGACATCAGCCCGACCACCCCGGCGATGGTCCGGTGCAGATCGAAATTGACCGCCTCGAAGCCGATCCGCCCGACCTCCAGCTTCGAGAAGTCCAGGATGTCGTTGAGGATGGTCAGCAACGCCTCGCCCGAATGGCGCACCGCCTCGAGCCGCTCGCGCTGGTCGGCTTCGAGATGGCCGTCGAGCACCAACTGGGTCATGCCCAGGATGCCGTTCATCGGGGTGCGGATCTCGTGGCTCATCACCGCCAGGAATTCCGACTTGGCGCTCGACGCGGTCTCGGCGGCGTCCTTGGCGCGGCGCAACTCTTCTTCGAACTGCTTGCGCTCGGTGATGTCGTTGAGGGCCACCAGCATGGCCGGCGCGTCCTGCGACTCGATGCGCACCACCGAGACCAGCACCCAGGCCGCCCGCCCCGAGGCGAGTTTCAGCGGCAACTCGATTTCGGTGGCGAAGCGCGCCCGGCGCAACATCACCTCGAAATTCTCGCGGAAGCCGGTCGGCAGGAAATCGCCGAACAGGAAGTCCTCGGGCGAATCGCTCCTCAATTCGAGCAAACTGACCGCCCGGTGATTGGCGAAAATCAGGCGCCCCTCGGGCTCGCGGGTGATCAGGATCGGAAAGGGCGAGATGGTCAGGATGGCGCGCAGCCGCTCTTCACTGGCCTTCAACGCCTCGGCGTATTCGTGGGTTTCGACCAGCGACTGGGCGAAGCGCTCGACCGAGCGCGAGATGGCGTCGAATTCCATCAGGCGGGCCGGCGGCAACTGCACCGGGCGGCGTTCGCTTTGCACCGTCTCGAGCGCCGCCGTCACCCGACGCACCGGCAGCAGGACGTGGCGGCGCAACAGCAGCGACAGCCCGGCCAGCAGCAGCACCGTCACGCCCAGCGACAGGCCGCTGGCCATCAAGCCGCGACGTCCGAAATCGACGATGGTCTGGGCGCTGTGGGCGGCCGTGTCGGCGGCGTCGGCCGCCAAGCTGGCGGCCAGATCGCGCAGCAGCCGGTGGGCGCCCTCGGTATCCTGGGCCATCTGGGCCTGGACGTTCAATTGCTCGCGATGCAGGTCGAAGACGATGCGCAGCCTTTGAAAGCGGTCGAGCAGCTCGCCCATTTGGCGGCCCCCCGTCTCAAGCCCATCAAGCGCCACGCGCAGTTCGGAGACCAGTTGCTCGAAGCTTTGTTCGTGACGATTGACGTCCTCGGGCGTCTGCGTGGCCCCGGCCGCCGCCAGCATCTGCTGGAGCCGGAAGAAGCCGTTGAGCAGGCGGTAGGCCTCGGGGCCTTGGCCGGTCACCGCCGCCAGCGAGGTCGAGACGCCCAAGATTTCGGCGGCCTTCTCGGCGTGCTGGTCGATGGTGCCCTGCAACACCTCGATGACGTCCGAGCGGTAGGAACTACGCCGCACCGCGTGCAGGGCGAGATCGAGCTTGGTGAACACCTCGGCCTCGACCACGGCGGCGAAGCGGCTGGCGAGGTTTTCCGCCTCGGCGAGCGCCGCCGTGCGGGTTTGGCGGCTGCGATTGTTGAGGATCACCTCGGCCAGCCGGCTAAGCTGGGCCGCCACCAGCGCATCCTGCTGCTGCTTGGTGACCTGCGGCACGATATGCGTGCTGGCCTCCTGCCCCAGGCGCACGATGCTGACGAACGAGCCGCCGACCACGGCGGTCAGCGCGCCGACCGTCAGCGCGGCGAGCGCGGCCAAAGCCACGGCAACGGATTGGAGCCGTGGCTTGCGGGCAGTTCCATCCACGGTTACTGGTGCGGCTTCGGTGTCCATGCATCCCCTTCCGAGCATCATGCCGTGTCTCGGCAGCATGGGAAAGAGCATTCGGACGACATTGCCCGCGGTTCACGGCTGGTTTACACTTGTACGCCAAGGGGAGGGCGGTTCGTATGTTGGGCGATAAGCGGGATACACTCGACGAACGGGTGCGGGCATGACCGTCTCGGCGTCACGAGACGAGCGTTTGGCCGTCCTGCTGGTCGAGGACCAGCCGTTCGACGCCCAGATGGTCAAGGCTTGGCTGTCGCGGCCCGGCGGCGGCGGCCAGTTCGATCTGACGGTGGCCGGCTCGCTGGCCAATGCGCTGGCCGCCTTGGAGGCCGGGCCGTTCGACGTGGTTCTGCTCGATTTGTGGCTGGGCGATTCGAACGGCCTGGAGACCTTGTTGCAGATCCGCAGCCGCACCGCCGCGCCGGTGGTGATCATCTCGGGCGCCAGCGACGAGGAACTGTCGGTTCACGCGGTCAAGGCCGGCGCCCAGGATTACATCGTCAAGGGCCGCGGCGACGGCGACACGCTGCGCCGCGCCATCCGCTACGCCGTCGAACGCCACCGCCTCGAGGATCAGCGCCGCACCGCCGAGGTGGTGTTCAACCATACCGACACCGGCATCATGGTGCTGGACCGGACGCGCCGCATCCAGCGCGTCAACGAGGCGTTCAGCCGGATGACCGGCTTCGCGGCGGACGAGGTGATCGGCCGCGCGCCCGAGGATCTGCGCCAGGAGGTCGGCGCCGATCCGCTGCCCGCCGAGGCTTGGCCGGGCGTCGAACGCGACGGCGCTTGGGAAGGCGAAGCCTGGAACCGCCGCCGCGGCGGCGAGATCTGGCCGGAATGGCTGCGCATCAACGCCATCCGCACCGATGGCGGCCCCGCCACCGGCCATGTGCTGCTGTTCACCGACATCACTCTGCGCAAACGCGCCGAGGAGGAACTGGTGATGCAGGCCACCCGCGACGCGCTGACCGGCCTGCCCAACCGCCAGCAGTTCCGCCGCGTCCTGCTCGACCGCATGGCGCGCTCGTCCGAGGCGCGCCGGCTGGCGCTGCTGTTCATCGACCTGGACGGCTTCAAGGCGATCAACGACACCATGGGCCACGCGGCCGGCGATCAAGTCCTGATCGAGGTCGGCCGCCGCCTGCGCGCCGCGGTGCGCGCCGGCGACGAGGTCGCCCGCTTCGCCGGCGACGAATTCGTGGTCATCCTGCCCGACCTGAACCATCCCGCCGACGCCGCCGCCGTGGCCGCCAAGATCGTCGCCTCGCTGTCGGCGCCCATGCGGTTCGAAACCGGCGACGCGAACATCTCGGCCTCGATCGGCATCGCCGTCCATCCCGGCGACGCCCATGACGGCGACAGCCTGGTCGAAGCCGCCGACGTCGCCATGTTCGCGGTCAAACGCTCGGGCAAGAGCGGCTTTCGGTTCTTCGCCGAAGTGATCGAGACCGAAGCGCCGGTGGTTTGATCCAA
>JADFZP010000132.1 GCA_015232485.1 Alphaproteobacteria bacterium | reverse complement strand
GGGGCTGCGCTCGATCAGGGTGGCGCGGCGCAGGCGGGCGCCGTCGAACAGGATGGTCTCCTGCGGCAGCCATTCCAGCCAGGCGCCGGGGCATGCGGTCAGGCGCACCGACACCGCGACATCGGCGCCCAGCGAGCGATAGACCTTCTCGGCCGCCTGGGCGACCACCGTGCAGGCGGCGTTGTCGCGCGCCTCGACCGCGATGGTCAGGCGGTCGCCGCCGACCAAGCCGCCCGAGGTGGTGATCAGCGCCGCCTCGGGCGGCTCGCCGGCCGGAGACAGCGGGAACAGCACCCGCAACGGATCGTGCTGGTAAAGATGGGCCAGCCGGCTGGCGCCCTCGCGCCACGCGAAGGCGAGTTCGGCCGAGCCGTCGACGGCGGGCTTGGTGTCGCTTCCCATTGGGGGATTGATGTCCAGGCCGCGCCGCTTGTCAATCGCCGCCTGCCGCGCATCGCGCCAAGCCCCGACGTTTGCCCGTTTCGTAGGCAGACTGCCCCGCCGCAAGGCAGGGTTGGCGCGGCGCCCCGCGCGGTCCAGATGCAGCCGGCGGATTTCCGGGAGGCGGCGATGGATGCGAGGCGAGGGATGTTCGTGGTGGGGGCGCTGATCGTGTCGTTCGCCTCGGGCGCCTGGATCGGTTCCTTGGTGCGCCACGACCGCGCCGCGATCGCCCAGATCGTGCGCGAGGTTCTCGTCGAGCGGCCGCAAATCCTGGCCGAGGCGGCCCGCGCCTGGCAGGGCAACCAGCGGCGCGGCGTCGAAGACCACGTCGCGCAAGTGATCGCCGCCCGCGCCGACGAGTTGTTCCGCGACCCCGAATCCCCGGTGGTCGGCAACCCGCAAGGCGACGTCACCATCGTCGAATTCTTCGATTACCGCTGCGCGTGGTGCCGCAAGGCCCATCCCGACATCGCCCGCCTGCTCGCCGAAGATCCCAATCTGCGCCTGGTGGCCAAGGAATTGCCGATCCTCGGCCCCGAATCGATCCATGCGGCGCGGGCCGCCCTGGCCGCGCGGGCGCAGGGGCGCTATCTGGCCCTGTCGAACGCCTTGATGGCCGCGCCGGGCGCGCTGAATCAGGATCGCGTGCTGTCGATCGCCGCCGCGGCCGGGCTGGACGTGCCGGCCCTGGTCGCCGAACTGGACCGCCACGGCGCCGCGATCGACGCCGTGATCGCCAGCAACATGGCCCTGGCCAAGGCGCTGGGCATCCGCGGCACGCCGGGCTTCGTGATCGGCGGCCGGGTGCTGCGCGGCGCCCAAGGCTACGACGCCCTGAAACAAGCGGTGGCCGACGAGCGGCGGGCCGCTAGTAGCCGGTGAAATTGCTGGCCGACACGGCGGTCACATCGCTATTGGCCACCGTGCCCATCCCGGTCACCGTGGCGATTTGGTACGAGCTGGCATCGGCCTTCTGGAACCAGATCTCGGCATCGGCGCCGCCGCCCACCACGATCAGCGATGCGCCCGCGCCGTACAGGGTGCCGTCGATCGTGGCGTCGGTGTCCTCGAAATAGTTGGTGCTCGCCACCAATCCGGTGGCGCCCAGGCCGAACACCGCGTCGGGCAGTTTGATGAGGTCCGACGCGTCCCAGTTCGCGATCGTGGCGCCAAAGCCGTTCAGCGTACCGACGGTCGCCTCGGAAAAATCGACGACGTCGATCTCGCCGGCATTGCCCGCGATGGTGTCGTATCCCGATCCGGTATGGATCGTGTCGTTCCCCGATCCGCCATCCAGGCTGTCGTTGCCGGCGCCGCCATACAGCCTGTCGTCGCCGACGCCGCCCACCAGGGTGTCGGCGTCGTCATTCCCACGGATGGTGTCGTCGCCGTCGCCGCCGTCGATCGAATCGGTGCCGGACCAGCCCCAGAACGCCTCGGCGATGGTGTGGCCGGCGATCGTGTCGGCGTAGTTCGAGCCCGACACGTTCTCGGCGTCGAAGTTGATGGTGTCGGCGCCCGAGGTGGCGATTCCAGCGGCCATATTGACGGACACGCCCGAGTCGCGGTTACCGAATTCGACGCGGTCGGTGCCAAGGCCGCCCATCAGGGTGTCCGAGCCCTCGGTGCTCCACAGCACGTCGTCGCCGTTTCCGGCACTGATCGTGTCGTTGCCGGGGCCGCCGTCCAGCGTGTCGTTCCCGTCTTCGCCCAAGAGGAGGTTGTTCGACGCGTCGCCGGTCAGGACGTCGCCGTAGGCGCTGCCGGTCACATATTCGAAATTGACCACGCTGCCGGTGACCGCGCCGCTGGTGAAGGCGGCCGCCGTGGCCCCATTCATGACCAGCGTCACGCCGGCCGCCATGGCGACGAAGCTTAGCATGTCGTCGCCGCCGCCGCCGTCGAACGAGCCGCCCGCCGCGCCGGAGACGATCGCGTCGTTGCCGGCGCCGCCCCAGATCGTGCAAGCCGCCGCGCCGCCGATCAGATTGTCGTCGCCCGAGCCGCCGATCAGCACCTCGAATCCCGAGATGGTGTCGTCGCCCGAAGCCATGCCGCTCGCCGTGCCGGCGTCCATGTCGACCGAGACCCCGGTCGAGTCGCTGGAAAAACTCAGCACGTCGGTGCCGCCGCCGCCACCCAGCACGTCGTAGCCGGTGCCGCCGGACACCGTGTCGTCGCCGGCCCCGGCCCAGATCGTGTCGTCGCCCGAACCGCCCAGCAGGCTGTCGTTTCCGGCGCCGCCGGTGATGGTCACGGCGGTGCTCAGGGCGGTTCCGTCGACGGTGGCGGCGCCCAGGCGGACATGGACCCTGCCGATCGAGACCGCGTCGTCCAGGCTCACCGACAGGCCGGAGGCGGCGTCAAGGACCAGCGTCTCGACGCCAGTGATCGACAGCCCCGACATGGCGAGCGTCATCGCCGCCGTCAGTCTCAGCACGTCGTTGCCGGCGCCGCCGCTCAGGCTGTCATTGGCGTCCAGGTCGGACATCACCAGCCGATCGTTGTCGTCGCCGCCGTCGAGCGTGTCGTCGCCGGTCCCTCCGACCAGCATGTCGTCGCCGGTGCCGCCGTACAGCTTGTCGTTGCCCGCGCCGCCGTCCAGGCGTTGCGAGAAGCTGCCGCCGGACAGCGTGTCGTCGCCCGCCGCGCCATCGACCCAACCGACGCCGATCGAAATGTTGAAGTGATTGGCGTTGGCGTCGCCGGTCAGCTTGATCGCCGACAGGCCGGTTTGATCGAAGAACTGGCCGTAAGCGCCCCAGGCGTCGCCGTCCTGGTGGTTGGACACCCAGGCGGTGATCACCTCGCCCGTGCCGAGTTGGGCCACGGTGGCGCGGTCCTGCTCCATGGTCGAGGTCGACAGGATGGCGTCGTCGTCGTTCACGGGATAGACGGTGCCCGAGATCACCTGGAACACCCGTCCCTGCGCGACCGATGGCGCCGAGGCGGCGTCATAGCCCGTCCAGGTGACCATGAAGTCGCCGCCGAACAGGCCGGTGATGTCGGCATCGGCGCAATTGGTGGCCGAGTTGTCGGCCTCGAAGACGCCGCTGGCGGTGCCGGCCGCGTTCCAAGCCCGGCCCCACACCGCGCCGCCGATCGTCCACACCACCGCGAAGCCGCCACCCTCCAGGGCGGCGACGGCGGGATCGGACTGCGCGCCCACCGTGTCGCTGACCTGGAACTCCGTGCCCACCACCAGCCCATCCGGGCCGTATTTCTGACCCCAAATGCCGCCGCCATCGGTCTCCCAGACCACCACGAAGCCGCCATCGTCGAGCGCCGCGACGTCGGGATCGATCTGATCGCCGGCCGTGGTGGTGTTGACCGCGCCAGTCCGCAAGCGGTTGCCCGCCGGGTCGAAGGTGCTGAAACGAACGCCCGAGGTCGCGCCGGCGTCGGACGGATTGGTGCTTTCCCACACCGCCACGAAGCCGCCGCCGGCCAAGCCGGAGATTTCGACGTCGTTGGCCTGGGTGGTGTCGTCGATCGTGATCGCCGTCGAAGCGCCCGCGTCGTCGTAGATCATGGCGTTGATCGCGCCGTTCGCGCTGGCCGGCGTGGTCTCGTTCCAGGCGACCACCCAGCCGCCATTGTCGAGCGCGCAGGTCGCGATTTCATTGGCCGCGACGTCCGACCCGACCTGGGTGGCGCCGCCCGTCGTGGTTTTCGCGGAATCGTAGCGCTGGAAATAGATGCCCGAGCCCTCGGTCACCCATACGGTGACGAACCCGCCATCGGCCAGGGCGATCAACTCGACCTCGGTCTGCGAGCCGGTGGCCGTGTCGCTCAATCGGGTCTGGACCGGCGGCCGCTCGACGGTGACCGTGGCGTCCGAGAAGATCAGGGTCTCGATTTCGGAGACATAGTCGGACACGCCCGGCCGGTCGAAGAACAGCCCGGTCGACGAGCCGGTGATCGTGGTCTCGCCAAGCGTCGTCCCCATGACGGCGACGTCCTGTCCGTCCCCGCCGGTGAGCCAGTCCTCGCCATCGCCGCCGGTCAGCGTGTCGTCGCCATCGTCGCCACGCAGATAGTCGTTTCCGGCGCCACCGGAAAGGACATCGTTCCCGGCCCACCCGTCGATCTCGTCATTGCCGGCGCCGCCCTGCACCGAATCGGCGCCGGCGCCCGCCGCGATCCACTGATCCGCACCAAAGGCCGAGCCGTCGACGGTCATCGCGCCGGTCTGGGCGTAGCCGTCGATCCATGACAGCCCCGACGCCAGGGCGTTGGCGCCCAGGGTCAGCGTGACGGTCTGCGCGCCCCGGAACTCCAGCCCCTCGATCGAGGTGTAAAGGGCGAAGTCCGAATCCGCCATGGTCAGGGCGCTCGACGACTGAACCCGCAGGATGTCGGTCTCGGTGCCGCCATCGATCACGTCGGCGCCCAAATCGTCGACCACCAGCAGGTCGTAGCCCGCGCCGCCGCTCAAGCTGTCGGTGCCCGTGCCGCCACACACCACGTCGTCGCCGGCCTCGCCCCTGACGATATCCGCGCCGGCCCCGCCGTCCAGATACTCACGGCCGGTCGATCCGGTGACGGTGTCCGATCCCGCCCCGCCCTCGATGCGGCCGATGCCGCCGGTCGAAACCAGCGTGTTGCCGGTGGCGTCGCCGACCAGCCGCCAGGACTCGGTGGTCCCTGCGCCATCGACGATCAACGACACGACGTCGCCATTGGTGGCATCGCCCCAGGATACCGCGAAATGCCCGGTGCGCAGCGCCACGACCGAGGGCGCGTCCAGCGTGGCCGTGCCGCTGTGGATGGTGAAGGCGGTACCGACCACGCCGCCATCGGCGCCATACATCCGCCCCATCAGCGTGGTGCCGCCGTCGATCCACGTCAGCAGATAGCCGCCACTGGGCAAATGGGCGAGGGCCGGGGCGTGCTGATCGCCCGACGTGGTCGAATGCATGGTGGTGGCGACCGACGATATGGTCCGGTCGGTGCCGATCACGCAACGCTGAACGTCGCGGGAACTGGAGGGCGATTCGGTCGACCACGCCACGACGTAGCCGCCCATCGGACTGACCGAGACGACGATCTCGGCGTCGGTGTTGGTGCCCGCGTCGCCGACGTCCAGGATGGTGGGCGTGCCCGTGCCATCGGCGTTGCAGATCTGGACCATGATGTCCGTGCCGCTTTGCCAGGCGATGATGAACGAGCCGCCTCCGGGCGCGCTGGCCACGGCGGGCGAGGTCTGAACGCCGCTGGTGTCGCCCGTGCCGACCAGAAGTTCTGGGCCGCCCACGCCGCTGGCGTCGAACACGCGGTAAACGACGGCGCCATCGGCGTCGCCCAGGACGCTTCCGGTCGATTCCCAGGCGATCACATAGCCGCCATTTTGCAGCGCGGCCACCGCCGGGCTGCCCTGCGCCCCCGTGATGGTGTCGTTGATCTTGGTCGTGGCGCCCTTGGTGCCGCTCGCATCGACACGGGCGGCGTACACCCCGGAATCCGCCCCGTCGTCGCCGGTCCAGGCCACCACCATCGAGCCGTCCGGCCAAGTCGAGGCGGCCGGCAGGCTTTCCGAAACCGAAGCCGTGGCGGTCAGCGCGATCGTCGTCCCGGCGACCCCGTCATGGCCGTAGGGCGTGGCGTAGATGCCGGTCGAGCCGGAATCGGCGTCGGAATTGTGGATCAGCCAATAGCCGCCATCCAGGCGCGCCACCACCACGCCCTCGGTCTGGGTGCCGCTGGCCGCCACGGCCGCGGCGGCGGGCATGCGGCTGACCGTCAGCGTTTCGCCGCTGCCCGAGAACGTCACCGTCTCGACATTGCGGATGCCGTCGACCGCCCCGGTGACGGTGTCGGTGATGGTCAGCCAGCTGGTACCGCCGCCGAACGTCGCCGAGCCGCTTTGCCCGCCGCGCACGAACACGTCGTTGCCCGCGCCGCCGTCGAAATAGTCGTTGCCCAGGCCGCCGGTCACCGAATCCGTCCCGGCGCCGCCGGTCACCGTGGTGCCCAGCGAGCGCCCGGACAGATCGATCGCGACGGTGCTGGACCCGCTGATCATGGTGCCGGCGTAGACCGTGGTCAGGCCGGCCAGATCGGCGTTGGAGCCCAACACGACGCTGTGTCCCGCGCCGTCGTCGACCAGCTTCAGCGTTTCGACTGAGCTGACGTTGGCCAAGCTGGAATCGGTGATCGACGAGACGCCGGTGATCCGAAGCTGGTCCGAACCGGCCGCGCCGTCGATCGTGTCGCCGCCCCAATTGGCGGCGGCGAAGATGAAATTGTCGTGGCCGGCGTCGCCGTAGAAGTAATCGTTGCCGGTGCCGCCGGTCAGCGTGTCGTTGCCGGTTCCGCCCAGCACGCGCTCGATGCCCGACAGCGTGTCGTTGCCGATCTCGGCGCCGACCGCGGTTCCGGCCAGCAGACTGACCGCGACGCCCAGCGTGGTGCTGGTGTAGTGCAGGGAATCGTTGCCCGCCCCGCCGGCATAGGTGTCGTTGCCAAGGCCGCTGCCGCCGATGATCTGGTCGTCGCCGCCGCCGGCCGCGACGCTGTCGTCGCCCGCCCCGCCCTTGAGCGTGTCGGCGCCGGAACCGCCCAGCATGGTGTCGCCGCCGCCGCCGCCGGTCACATGAACGCCGGTGGCGCGGGCGCTGGCGTCGACCAGCACGCCGAACCCGCCGACCGCCGAGGCGTCGACGGCGACAATGCCGGTCGCCTCGGACAACGCGCCAAGCGCCACGGTCTGGCCGCCGGCATTGGCGAGAAGCTGGATCTTCTCGACCGAGGACAGGCGCTGGAAGATGCCGTCGGTGATCACCGCCCCGTCCGTGATGGCCAGCACGTCGTCACCGGCGCCGCCCGCGATGGTGACGATCGCCAAAGCCGAATTGGGCTGGGTGAAGGTGTCGGCGGCTCCCGTCCCGGCGACCGCCGTCTCCGGCGGGGTGGTCGGCGGCGGGGGGGGCGCCGAGGTCGAGGTGTTCTCCCACCAATTGCCGCCGGGGCCGGTCGTGGCGCCGGGCGTCGAGGTGGCGGTCGGCGTCGACGTCGGAACCGGCGTCGCGGTCGGATCGATCGGCGGCGCGGTCGGCGGGATCGGCGTCGAAGTCGGGATCGGCGTCGCGGTCGGATCGATCGGCGGCCGCGTGATCGGCGGCTGTGTGATCGGTGGCTGTGTGATCGGCGGCTGCGTGACCGGCGGAAGGGGCGCCGAAGTCGGCGCCGGAGGCGCGGTGACGCTGGGCGTTTCGGTCGGAATCGGCTCGGTGTTGTAGCGCGGCGGCGTGGTTGGCGCGGTCGGCGCCGTGGTCGCGGTCGGGGTGGGGGTGGTCGGGGTGGTCGGGCTCTGCGGCTTCAGGCCGGGAATGGTCGTGGGACCGGACGTGGTGGAATTGCCGCCCGGCCCCGTCGAACCGGCGGTCGAACCGGGAGCGCTGCCGGTCCCGCTGCCGCTGCCGCTTCCGATGCCGCTTCCCACCGCCGGGCCAAGCGAGCTGGTCGACGAGAACGACGACGTCGGCTTGATCGAGGGCGAGGACGTGCCCGAATTACCTGGGCCCGACAAGGACGACGCGCTCGATTCCGTCCCGGTCTGGGATCCCGTCAGCGGCCCGTTCGCGTTGGGCGCCCCGCCGGTCGGCGAGCCGCTTTGAGGCGCGTTGGTCTGTGGACCCGTGACCGGCTGGGT
>JADFZP010000131.1 GCA_015232485.1 Alphaproteobacteria bacterium | reverse complement strand
CCTCGTGCAGGTATTCGCCCAGCAGGCAGCGGATCAGCGTGGTCTTGCCGGCGCCATTCGAGCCGACCAGCGCGACCCGCTCGCCCGCCGCGATCCGAAGCGTCTCGACGTCGAGCACGCGCGCCTTGCGGAAGGTCTTGCCGACGGCGGTGAGAGAAATCACGACCTGGCCTCCAGACCTTTGATGCGGAACTTCAGGGCGCCGGTCGGACAGGCGTCGATGCACAAGCCGCAGCGCGTGCAGTCGGCGCCGATGTCCATCTTGACCTCGGCGTTGTGGCCCATGCGCGTCATGTGCAGGACATGCGGCACAAGGCAGACTTGGCGGCACTCGCCCTCGTGCAGGCAGGCTTCGGCGTCGTAGGCCACCTTGATCGGCGAAACCGTGCCGACCAGCCCATAGGTCAGCCCGATCGGACAGGCGTAGCGGCACCAGAAGCGGCGCGTGTAAAAAATCTCGAACAGCAGCAGCGCGCCCACCCAGACCAGCGCGACCCCGCCGCCATAGATCAGCGCCCGGCTGAGAATGCCGACCGGCGAGATGGTCTCGAACACGGTATAGCCGGTGACCACCGCCAGCGCCGAGAAGACCAGCCACAACGCCGTGCGCATGCCGCGATGCATCGGATGGTCGCGCATGCCCAGCTTGAGGTGAAGCATCTCGGCCAGTTCCGCCACCAGATGATAGGGGCAGACCCACGAGCAGAAACTGCGCCCGCCGAGCAGCAGCCACATCAGCAGCACGGTGGTGGTGCCGATCACCAGATTGATGACCACCGTCTTGTAGGCCAGCATCACCTGAAGCGCCGAATTGAGATCGGCCATGTGGAAGCCCACGAAGCGCGACGCGGTCAGCGCGCCCTCGACCAGTTGAATGTCGAACTGGAACGAGGCGACGAACATCAGATTGACCAGCGCGATCGACAGCCAGCGCCGATTGCGCCACACCGGGCGGTGGGCGGGCGGCGCCTGCTTCTCGGCCTTGATCGCGGCCTTGCGGCGGTCGCGCTCGGCCGGGCTCCGCTTGTGTTCCAGCAGGTCGCGCGCCTCGGGCGACATCTCGTCCGGGGTCGGGCGGTGGGGCGCCCAGCCCAGCATGCCGCGCAAGCCGCTCATGCCTTGGCTTCCTTGGGCAGGTCGATGACGATGGCGGCGGGCTCGGTGGGGCAGATCATCTCGCACATGCCGCAGCCGACGCAGCGATCGGTGACCACCGGGGTGCGCCGCGCGTCGAGAGGATCGTCGCCAAGCGGATCGAGGCGAATGGCGCCCTCGATCGGGCATTCGCGGACGCACAGATCGCACAGCGGCAAATCGTAAGGGTGATCGGCGATCGGGATCGGATTCCAGCGATCGACCTTGGCGTAGCGGTGCAGACCCACGCTGCGGGCCACCCCTTTGAACCCCTGCCCCAGGCGGGCCAGGCAAAGGTCGGGCCGGTCGAGCCGGGCAAAGCCCATGCGCACCTGCTCCTTGGCGTTCAGCGTGTGGCTGAGCGCCCCCGACGGGCAAGCCAGGATGCATTGCACGGCGTCGCACGAGAAGTCGCAGGCCTGGGCGCGGGCGTCGACATAGGGGGCGCCCAGTCCAAAGCCGTCCTCGGCGTCGGCCAGCACGATCGCCTCGACGGGGCAGACCTGGACGCATTGGCCGCATTTGATGCAGGCCGCCAGGAAGTCCTTCTCGCCCAAGGCGCCCGGCGGGCGTAGGCGTTGGACGAAGCCGCGCGCGATCGGGATGGCGCCCAGCATCGACACCCCCACCACCAGGGCGGCGGCGGCCAGGCTGCGCAGCAGGGTGCGGCGGTCGCCGTCCATGGCGCTACCCCGCGACCCGGCGGGTCGCCGGCTTCTCGTCGCGCAGCAGCAACAGCGGCGGCGAGAACGGCGCCAGCCGCTCGAGGAAATCGATCACTTCGAGGGCCGGAGAGGTGCGGAAGAAGCTGGCATGCGGCACGTCCATCCACAGCCGGTCGGCATAGGAGAACAGCTCGAAGGCGGTGTCCCCCGTGCCGTCGCGATCGCGGTCGAAGCCTTCGTAGACGTCCCAGTAATTGCCGGCCCAGCCCTGGCGTTTCGCCGTGCCGCCGCCGCGCACCATCACTTGGCCGAAATTGCCGATGAAGTCGTTGCCGGTAATGGCGTTGCCCTCCCAATCGCTGTGGAACAAGATCGCCATTCCATTGAAGGCGAAGCGGTTGCCCTTCACCTCGTTGCCCGATTCCGGATCGTAGGGCGAGATGTCGAGATAAAGGCCGGTGGCGTTGCCGACGATGTCGTTGCCCTCGATGATCGTGCCGCTGGTTTCCTTGAGGCCGATGCCGAGGCCCGAGGGGCCGTTGCTCTCGACGACGCGGTTGCCGCGAATAACAAGATCGTTCGAGAACATCATGAAGACACCAACCGTATTGCGCAGGAAGTGATTGTTCTCGATGACGTTATGGTGCGAATACATGAAGTGCAGGCCGTAACGGCCATTGCGCACGTCGTTTCCGCTGATCTCGTTTTCATGCGAATACCAGACCACCACGTCGCGCGAATCGGTGACGACGTTGTCCTGGACACGGTTGCGGTTGCTGTACCACAGGCGGATCGCGTCGCCGCGGACTCCCAGGTCGATTTCCTGGCTGGTGATGGTGTTGCGCCGCACGACGTTGGTGTCGGATTGCTGGAGATCGATGCCGAACAGGCAGTTCTCGATCACGTTGTCTTTGACCACGTTGCCGCGGCCCCTGACCTGGATGCCGGAATCGACCGTATCGTGCAGCGTGCCGGAATTGCGGATCGTCAGGCCCTGGACGGTGGCGCCATTGGTCTTGACGACGATCACCGATCCCTTGCCGCCGCCATCGACGATCACGCCCGGTCCACCTTCGAGACTCAGCGGCTGGGTGATGATCGCCGGCCCTTCATAAATCCCCGCCGCGAGGCCCAGCCGGCCGCCGACCGGCACGGCGTCGATCAACGGTTGCAGCGGGGTGGCGGCGGCGGCCCAGGGGGCCAGAAGGCAGGCGGCGAATAAAAACCGGATCACGATCGCACCCTTCGACGTTCCAGTCCGCCCATAGTCGTGCGATGGCGGTGTACCGAACTTGATTCCGGTCAATTCCGGACAAATTTCGGCGATGCGAAGGAGCCGCGACTCTCGGAGCCCAGTTGGCGCCAGCGCAGCAGCATGGCGAACAGCAGCAGCGCCGAAATCACCAGCATCACCCCGAAGCCCCAATGCGGATAGGAGTAGGTGGAGAACTGCGCCACCTTGCCTTCGCCGAACACGGTGGGCATGAAGGGCTTGACGGTGAAGGCGCCCCACGGGTGCAGGCTATGGCCGAAATACCAAAGCCAAGCCGAGTAGTCGGCGATGAACCCGACCGGCAGGGCGACCGAGCCCATCGGCAGCACCCACCAGAACCGTCCACGATAAACCATGAAGGCGGCCAGCATCAGCCCCAGCAGGCCGAAGGCGTAGGGGGCCAGCATGATCTCGATCTTGCCGCCATCCTCGATCGGCGCCATGCCGATGTAATGGTTGATGGTGTTCATCTCGTGCACGCAGTCCAGCGCCTCGTCTTCCTGGACTTCCTGGCTGGCGCGGATCTCGCAGCCGTTCTGGACGCCCGTGATGTGGAAGTGGATGCGCACGCCTTGCGGAAACGTATCGGGCGGGTAGTTCGGCGCCTTGAGCGATACCCACCAGATCGGCGCGAAATACACCACGACGAGCAGCGCCATGGCGATGACGGTCAGCGCCCGGAAGACGATCGCGCGGGCCTTGTTGGGGTTTTTCATCTCAATCTTATTCCAGGCAAAGCCAATAATTTCGTCATTCCCGCGAAGGCGGGAATCCATGCGGTTTCGGACACCCATGGATCCCCGCTTTCGCGGGGATGACGATCATGAGTGAATGGCGTCACTTGTAGTCGGGATTCTTCCAGCCGGGCTCGGCCGTCAATTCCTTTGGCGGCTTCAGGCGGGAGACGTAGTCCAGCACCGCCTTGGTGTCCTTGTCGGTGAACTGCTGGATCTGCTTGACCATGTCGGGATTGGCGTTGCGCCGCTTGCCTTCCTTGATCCACTGGTACTGGCGGACGAGATAGGCGTAATGCTGGCCGTGGATGCGGGGGAAGAACTTCTCGGAATCGCCCTCGCCGGTCTCGCCGTGGCAGCGCGTGCAGTTGTCGGCGTACAGCTTCTTGCCGTGTTCCAGGTCGTCGCCCGGACCCACGCCGTTCTTCGGGTTCATCGGCAGTCTGGCGATGTAATCGGTGACGTCGGTCACCGCCTGGGCGCCACCGATTTCCGACGGCAGCGCGAAGGGATACATGGTCGGATTGTCGCGGTTGCCCTCGCGGATGTCCTCGAGCTGCTTGATCAGCACGGTGCGGTGCTGTCCGGCGACCTGCGGGAAGGTGCCGTCGACCAAGCCCCAGCCTTCCGGCATGTGGCAGGCGCTGCACACCTCGTAGATCTCCCTGCCGTTGTCAAGATTGGGCTTGAGCTTCAGGGCCTCGTCCCGCTCGCTGCCCTCGCTCATCCACACCTTCTTGTCGGACTTGGGGGGTTGCGCCGGGCCGGCCGCCCAGGCGCCCGACGCCACCGCCGCGACGGCCAGGGCGGCCACGCCGCCCACCAACCACGTTCTGCTCATCATGGATGCGCTCCATCTTTGGATCATTTTTTCACCTGGACCGAGGAAAGGAAGTCGGCCAGCAGCCCGATGTCGTCGTCGGTAAGGTTCTTGACGCTGGGCACCATGGCCTTGACCCGGCCGTTGGCGCGCACGCCATCGCGGATCTCGACCATCTGCTGAACCAGATACGCCTTCTTCTGGCCGGCGATCAGGGAATAGGTCGGCAGCGGCTTGGTGCCCTGCGGACCATGGCACGTCTTGCAATTGGTCTTGTCGTAAAGCTTGGCGCCGGCTTCCAGGCGCGCCGCGTCATCGGTCCCCGGCTTGAGCGGGGCGGGGGGCAGCTTGGACAGCCAATCGGCGATGGTGGTCATCTCGGCTTCGGTGACCAGATGCATGATGTCCTTCATGCCCTGGGTGCGCGGGTAGCCGCGCTCGTCCTTGCCGGACATCCGCGCGCCGCTGGCGATGTCCTTCATCTGCGTCAGCAGATAGGTCTTGTCCAAGCCGGCGAGATTCGGATAGCCGAGAATCGCCTTGGACCCGTCCTTGCCGTGGCAGGCGACACAAGTCTTGGTCAAAAACAGGGACTTGCCCTCGGGGGGCGCCTCCTGAGCCATCGCCGGCATGGCGAGCGCCATCGCGGCGGCGAGGAACACGGCGGTTCTCATATGAAGAACTCCTCGAAGGATAAAGGCGCGGGAGGCGCCGAAACGCCTCCCGCGGTAGGGGATTACTTGACCTTCTTCGCACCATTCTGCTCAAGGAAGGTCTTGGCGCGCAGACCGATGTCGGCCGCCTTGACCTGGTACTGCCACCACTGGCCCGCCCACAACGTGGCGTTCTGCCAATCTTCCTTCTTGGCCGCCTCGTCCGCCTTCTTGCGGGCGTCGGCCGCGAAGTTCAACTGGTCGGTGGCGTCCTCGACCATGCTGACGACCTGCGGGAAGTCCTTGAAGTTGGTCGAGGTGATGTAGCCCACGACCGAGTCGATCACCGCCTGGGTGTCGACGCAGGACTTGTACTGCTTGTCGAAGTCGGCCTTCGCATAGGTCACACCGGCGGTCTGGACGGCCGCGGCCTGGGCCAAGCCCTTCGGCTTGACGAGCAGGTAGCCTTCCATTTCGAGGTGCAGCGCCGAGCAGAACTCGGTGCAGTAGTACGGGTAGACGCCGGCGCGATCGGCGGTGAAGGCCGCCGTGGCGGTCTTGCCGGGCTCGACCGACAGGTTGACGTTGTGACCGCTGACCGCGAAGCCGTGGACTTCGTCCTCGGCCCGCTCGGTGTTGGTCAGGTGGAAGCTGACCTTGTCGCCCTCTTCGACCTCGACGATCTCAGGGGTGATGTGCGAGCGGATCAACGTGCCGAACACCTTGACCTCGCCGGGGCTGCGCTCGATGCGCTCTTGGCCGGGGCGGGTGGCGACCGGCGAGGGCTTGCCGGTGCGGCTGTCGGTGCCGAACTTGTAGCGGACCAGCGGCTTCAGCTTGTCGGCGGCGATGGCCACCGAATAGTGCGGCTCGCCGAGCGGCAGCGGCATGTCGTAAATCACTTCCATCTTGTCGCCCGAGACGTCGATGAGCTGGTGATTTTGCGGATGCAGCGGGCCGACCGGATTGAAGCGGTCGATCGCCAGCTTGTTCAGGGCGACCACGTACTTGCCCTTCGGATGGACCGAATCGCCCTCCATCGACATCAGGTGGCCGATGTTGTAATGCACCGAGACCTTGTCGAGAACCTTGCCTTCGCAATAGTCGTACTTGGCCACCTGGCTGTCGACGTAAAGCGAGGTATAGGCGATGCAGGGCTTGGCGTCATACTGGGTATGAAGCGGCCCGAGGCCCAGGGCGACCTGCTTGTGCAAGGCGTCCTTGATATCGATGATCGGCACGCCATAAGCGTCGACGCCCGAGAACTTCTTGGCGGCGATCGAGGCCTGGATCTTGTCGAAGCTGTAGATCGAGACTTGGCTGTCGAGCTTGCCGCCGACCACGATGTACTTGCCATCGGGGCTGACGTCGACGCCGTGCGGGCTCTTCGGCTCGGGGATCAGGAACAGGATGCCCTCGTCCACCGCCGTCTTCAGCGTGATCACGTCATGGCCGTTGATCTTGGTGGTCTTGCCGGCCTTGTAGACTTCCTCGGCCTTCTTCCAATTGAAGACGTGCAGGAAATCGGTGTCGTTCGCCGAGCAGCCGGCCTCGAAGGGCGGGCGGCCGCGCTCGATGCCGCCGACGTAACGCTCGGTGCAGAACGAGTTGGTGAAGGACCAGCCGTCCGAGACGCCCTTGCCGGCGTCCGACAGATCCTGGCTGTAGGGCGGCAGTTCGATCGAGAACGACTTGGACTGGTCGATCCGACCGGCCTCGCGGTCGAACTTCCAATAGGTCACCGCGCCGCGGTACTTCTCGTTGAACTCTTCGAGCGGGGCGTAGCCGCCGCCCAGCGGAGCCGGGTACTGCGAGGCTTCGATCACGTATTCGGTGTTGGGCGTGACGAAGGCGCCGCCGTGCTCGGACTGCATGACCGGGTTGACCACGATCTGCTGGGTCTCGAAGTCGTGCAGGCTGATCACCGCGAGGCGCGGGCTGGACTTGTCGTTGATGAACAGCCACTGGCCGTCGTAATCGCCATTGGTCTCGGTGATCGCCGGGTGGTGGGTGTCGCCCCAGGTGATGTCGCGACCGTTGATCCTGCCCTGCGCCAGCACGGCCTTCGACTCTTCGTCGTAGCCATAGCCCTGCCAGGGCTCGGGCGTGAACACGGCGATGTACTTCAGGATGCGCATCGACGGAATGCCGTAGACGATGACCTGCCCGGACTGGCCGCCCGAGCTGAACGCCACGAACTCGTCGCGGCCGCCGGTGGGCGTGTAGGTCTTCGCGGCGCTGAGCAGATCCTTCTGCGTCAGGTTGCGACGCTTCATCACCTGGTCGAGCGACTCGGCTTGCGCCGAGCCGGCCACGACCGCACCGATACCAAGCAAAGCGGCAACCGCCGCCGTCTGCTTCAAGCGCGTTCTGATCATGGAACCCCCTCTCGTGTTTTGGCTCTATGCGCCATGCGCGGCTCAAGCCCCCGCCCGTCCGCGCAAAAGCGTAAGGTCGCCCAACCATGGGGGTAGCCGGAGTTCAACACCTTGACGATGGTCATTTCACGCGCGAGCGAAGCCGCGGCGCGCGAGGATGACGCCCAGCGCGGTGGCGTTCATCGCCACGGCGTAAAGGATCGCCGGCACCGCGACGCGAACATCGCCCAGCGGCCCCACCGCCACATAGATGGCGAGCGCCGCGTTCTGCAGCCCGCATTCCAGGGTCACCGCGACCGCCTGGGCGCGGTCCAACCCGGCCAGCCGCGACGATGCCCAGGCCATCGCCGAGGCGGCCAGATTGAGCGACAGCACCACGGGTCCGACCGTGGCGCCATGCTCGCCGAACAGGGCGGCGTTCGAGGCGAAGGTGAAGACCACGATGGCCGCG
>JADFZP010000130.1 GCA_015232485.1 Alphaproteobacteria bacterium | reverse complement strand
ATGGTCAGGCGATCGACAAGCTGCTTCACCGTCGGCACGAAGCCGTTGGCGTAGAACGGGTCGGTGGCGAAGCGATAGGCGTTGTGACCGGCGAACATCAGTTCGTTTTCGATGTCGTCGGTGTGCGAGACCTTCTGCAACGTCTTCTGGATGCAGAACGAGCGCGGATCGGGCTTCTTGCCGGTGGTGCCGGTCTCGTTCTGGGCCCAATTGCTGAACAGGCACGCCGACAGGCAGCCCATGCAGTCGTTCTGATCGCGGCGGATCAGTTCGGCGCGGGCGGGCGTCACGAAGATCAGCGTCGAGTCGGGGGTGCGCAGCGCCTCGGTGTAACCGGAGGCGATCCAGGCCAGGGCGTGGTCGCGGTCGGCCGGGGTGACGAAGACGATGCGCTTGCGCGCGCCGATCGGCAATTCCGCGACATGCTCGCCCACCGATTCGCCCGAATAGGGGATCTGGTGGTCCAGGCGCTCGCACAACTCGTTCAGGAAGGCGTTGCGCACCGCCGAGGAATAGAAGCCGGTCGGGCTGAAGCGGTGCAGCAGCACGTCGCCCGGCTTCAGCGTCAACAGCCGCTTCTTCCATGGCTCGGGAATCGGGCTTTCGACGGTCAGCAGCGGCCGCGTGCCCAACTGGAACGCGATGTTGCCCAGCTCGGGATTGCCGATCCAGTCGGACCATTCCTCGAGCGCCCACACGCCGCCGGCCATGAACACCGGCACCGAATCGGGCACCCCGCAATCGCGCATCGACTGGCGCAGTTCGCGTACCCGCGGCATGGGGCCTTGCGGCTGGTCGGGGTGTTCGCTGTTGGACAGGCCGTTGTGGCCGCCGGCCAGCCAGGGGTCCTCGTAGACCACGCCGCCCAGGAATTCGGGCCGCTTGTGATAGCTGCGCTTCCACAGCGCCTTGAAGGCGCGGGCCGAAGAGACGATCGGGTAGTAGTACACGCCGTACTGGGCGGCGATGTCCGAGACCTTGAAGGGCATGCCGGCGCCGCAGGTGACGCCGTGGACCAGGCCCTTCGAGCCCTCCAGGATGCCATGCAGGATGGGTTCGGCGCCGCCCATCTCCCACAGCACGTTCATGTGCAGGCGGCCTTGGCCGTTCGAGCGCTCCCAGGCCAGCCGGGCCTGCGCGATGCCGCCGCGGATGGCGTGCGCGATCAACTCGTCGTGGCGCTCGCCCCGCGTCCGGCCGTGATAGACGTTGGGGGCCATCTCGCCCGCCTCGTCGTAGCTGTCGGCGTTGACGCCTGAGAAGGTTCCCACGCCGCCGGCCGCCGCCCAGGCGCCCGAACTCACACCGGTCGATACGGCGATGCCCTTGCCACCTTCAACCAGCGGCAGGACCTCGCGACCCGAAATCATCATCGGTTCGAGGGCTTTCACGTCCATCCCACTCCCTTGGACATAATTCGCAACGACTATATGGCCGACCGCCGCGTCACGCCACCGTGAGAATGCGGTCGGGGGCATCGCTGAACACGCCGTCGACGCCCCAATCGAACAATTGCCGCGCCCGGCCGGGATCGTTGACCGTCCAGGCCAGCAGACCTAAGCCGGCCGCCCTCACCCGCGCGACCTGGCGCTCGTCCAGGCGGCGGTGATCGGCGCAAATCACGGTGCAGCCCAAACCGAGCGCCGCCTGATGCCAATCGGCCGGCAAGCCGTCGACCAGCAGGGCGCGCGGCCAGTCCGGGGCCGCCTCGCGCGCCGCTTGCAAGGCGGGGCGCGAGAAGGACGACATCAAGGGGGGCGCCCGATCCGCCGGCCAGGCCTGCCGCGTCGCGGCGACGGCCAGTCGGGCGGTGTCGGCCTCGCGGCCGGCGGCCGCCTTGACCTCGATGTTCAAACCCAGGCCGAGCGAGGCGATCAACGCCGCCGCTTCGGCCATGGTCGGCACCCGTTCCCCCGCGAAGCGCTTGCCGAACCACGATCCGGCGTCCAGCGTCCCCAGGGTTTCGGGCGGGCAATCGGAAACCCGTCCCGTGCCGTCGGTGGTGCGGTCGAGCGTGTCGTCGTGGATGACCACCGGCAGATCGCCCTTGGCCAGCCGCACATCCAACTCGACCCACGGAGCGGCCAACGCCCTGGCGCGGCGAAAGCCGGCCAGGGTGTTTTCGGGGGCCGACAAGGCGGCGCCCCGATGACCGATCACCTTGGGCGGCGGCCCGATCAGTCGGCCGCCTTCTTCGACAGGTCTTCGCCGGTGGTCTGGTCGACCTGCTTCATCGACAGCTTGACCTTGCCGCGATCGTCGAAGCCCAGCACCTTGACCTTCACCGCGTCGCCCACCTTGATCACGTCGGTGACCTTGGCGACGCGCTGCGACGCCAGTTCCGAGACGTGGACCAAGCCGTCGCGGCTGCCCAGGAAGTTGACGAAGGCGCCGAAATCGACGGTCTTCACCACCTTGCCGACATAGATCGCGCCCAGCTCGGGCTCGGCGACGATGCCCTTGATCCAGTCGATGGCGCGCTGGGCGGCTTCGCTGGAGATCGAGGCCACCTTGATGGTGCCGTCGTCGTCGATGTCGATCTTGGCGCCGGTGTTCTCGGTGATCTCGCGGATCACCTTGCCGCCGGTGCCGATCACTTCGCGGATCTTGTCCTTGGGGATTTGGAAGGTGGTGATGCGGGGCGCGTTCGAGCTGACCGCGTCACGCGCGTGGTCCATCACCTTGGTCATCTCGTGCAGGATGTGCAGGCGGCCTTCGCGCGCCTGATCCAGGGCGATGCGCATGATCTCCTCGGTGATCGAGGTGATCTTGATGTCCATCTGCAGCGCCGTGACGCCCTGGTCGGTGCCCGCCACCTTGAAGTCCATGTCGCCGAGATGATCCTCGTCGCCCAGGATGTCGGACAGCACCGCGAAGCGGCCGCCCTCTTCCTTGATCAGGCCCATGGCGATGCCGGCCACCGAGCGGGGCAGCGGCGCGCCGGCGTCCATCAGGGCCAGCGAGCTGCCGCACACCGTGGCCATCGAGGACGAGCCGTTCGACTCGGTGACCTCGGAGACCACGCGCACGGTGTAGGGGAACTTGTCCTTGGGCGGCAGGACCGGATGGATCGAGCGCCAAGCCAGCTTGCCGTGGCCGACTTCGCGGCGGCCCGGCGAGCCCATGCGGCCGACTTCACCCACCGAATAGGGAGGGAAGTTGTAATGCAGCATGAAGTTTTCGCGGTATTCGCCGCCCAGGGCGTCGATGATCTGCTCGTCCTGGCCGGTGCCCAGGGTGGCGACCACCAGGGCCTGGGTCTCGCCGCGGGTGAACAGGGCCGAGCCGTGGGCGCGCGGCAGCACGCCGACGTCGATCTCGATCGGGCGCACGGTCTTGGTGTCGCGGCCGTCGATGCGGCGGCCGGTGTCCAGGATCGAGCCGCGCACGATCTCGCTTTCCAGCTCCTTGAACAGGCCGTTCATCGCCTCGGCTTCGAAGCTTTCCTCGGCCATCTTGGCCATGGCGGCCTGCTTGACGGCGCCGACCTTCTCGTAGCGCGCCTGCTTCTGCATCTCGCCATAGGCGGTGCGCAGGTCGGTGGCGGCGATTTCCTTCAGGCGCTTCCAGGCGGCGTCGCGGCCGGCCGGAGCGGTGGGCAGGTCCCAGGGCTCCTTGGCGCAGGTCTCGGCCAGCTCGATGATCGCCTGGATGACCGGCTGGAACTCGCGATGACCGAAGGTCACGGCGCCCAGCATGATGTCCTCGGCCAATTCCTTGGCTTCGGATTCGACCATCAAGACGCCCTCGCTGGTGCCGGCGACCACGAGGTCGAGCTGCGAGCGCGCCATGTCGGGCAGCAGGGGGTTCAGCACGTACTGGCCGTCGATCCAGCCGACGCGGGCGGCGGCGATCGGGCCCATGAAGGGCACGCCGGACAGGGTCAGGGCGGCCGAGGTGCCGACCATGGCGACGATCGAGGGATCGTTCTCGAGGTCATGGCTGAGCACGGTGCAGACGACCTGCGTCTCGTTGCGGAAGCCATCGGCGAACAGCGGGCGGATCGGGCGGTCGATCAGGCGCGAGATCAGGGTCTCGGCCTCGCTCGGCCGACCCTCGCGCTTGAAGAAGCCGCCCGGGATCTTGCCGGCGGCGAACGCCTTTTCCTGGTAGTTGACGGTCAGCGGGAAGAAATCGATCCCCGGCCGGACGGTGCGCTGGGCGACCACGGTGCACAGCACGGTGGTCTCGCCCAGGGTGGCCAAAACGGCGCCATCCGCCTGACGGGCGATCTTGCCGGTCTCCAGAACCAGCTTGCGACCACCCCAGGTCAATTCCTTGCGATAAACTTTGAACATGGACATCAGTCTTTTTCCTTATTCCCAACGGGATCGCCGCCGGATTGCCGCGACCCCACGCCTGACGGTCTTTGCGGATGGGGCCCCGCCTCGGGGAGGCCCATGTGCGAACACCCGCGCGGAATGGTCTCCCGCGCGGGTCTTCGTCATCCGTCGGCGCGACTTTTCGAGGCTATTTGCGCAGGCCCAGCCGCGCGATCAGCGACTCGTAACGCGACGAGTCCTTGCCGCGGACGTAATCCAGCATGCGGCGGCGTTGGCCGACCATGACCAGCAGGCCGCGACGCGAGTGGAAGTCCTTCTTGTGTTCCTTCAGATGCTCGGTCAGGTTGCGAATACGCTCGGACAGAATGGCGATCTGCACTTCCGGCGAACCGGTGTCGCCCTCGACGAGGCCGTATTCCTTGATGACTTCCTGCTTGCGCTCTGGCGTAATCGACATCGGGGTCTCCTTGAATCACAGGTTCAAGACGCGCACCGGGCGGATTTCGACGCCCTCGATGCGGACCAGCGCCACCAGCCGTCCCTCGGCCATCGCCCGGAAAGTCGAACCTTCGGGGATGTCGGATGGAATGGCTCGGGAAGCCTCGCGCAACAACGGCACGGGCTGCCCGCTCTGCAGGCGGCGGGCCTCGCTTTCCGTCAGGGCCAGCGCCGGGATGTCGTCCAGCGCGGTCTCAACGGGAAGCACCAATTCGGCAGAGGCCGCACTATGCCCAAGTTCCCCCAGCTTATCCAGGGAAATCGCGGCGTTTTCATGGAACGGACCGCACGAGGTGCGGCGTAAAATCGCGACGTGGCCGACCGTTCCAAGCGCCAGACTCAGGTCGCGGGCCAGCGCCCGGACATAGGTTCCCTTGCCGCTGTGGACCTCGAAATCGGCGTGGTCGGCGTCGGGCATGTCGAGCAGGCGGAAGGCGTCGATGCGCACGCGGCGCGACTTCAATTCAACCGCCACGTCGTTGCGCGCCAAGTCGTAGGCGCGCCGGCCCTCGACCTTGACCGCCGAGAAGATCGGCGGAACCTGCTCGATCTCGCCCAGGAAGGCGGGCAGCGCGGCCTCGATCTCGGCTTTGGTGGGACGGTGGTCGCTGGTCGCGCTGACCTCGCCCTCGCGGTCGTCGGTGGTGCGCGCCTCGCCCCAGCGAACCCGCCAGCGATAGGTCTTCGACCCTTCCATGACGTAGGCGACGGTCTTGGTCGCCTCGCCCAGGGCGATCGGCAACACCCCGGTGGCCAGCGGGTCCAGGGTGCCGCCATGGCCGACCTTGGCGGCGTCCAGCAGATGGCGCACACGCGTCACCACCGCCGTGGAACTCATGCCCATCGGCTTGTCGATGGCCAGCCAGCCGTTGATGACAGTGCCGCGACGCTTGCGACCCATGCGGGTTCAGTCCCCTTCCCCGGCCTTGGGCGTGTCGGGCGGATCGGCGCGGTCGCCCGCGATGTCGCGCCACACTTCGGGACGGTGCAGGATGGCCTCGATCTTGTCGGCGCGGTCGAACGATAGGTCGGCCTCGAAATGCAGGGCCGGAGCGACCCGGATGTCGACCGCCTTGACCAATTCGCGGCGCAGATAGCCGCTGGCGCGGCGCAGCCCGGACAACACCTCGTCGGTGTCGGTGCCGCCCAACGGCATCACATAGGCCGTCGCGTTGCGCAAATCGGGGCTGATCCGCACCTCGGTGACGGTAATGACGTGGCTCGCCACCGCCGGGTCGCGGACCTCGCCGCGCTCCAGGATGTTGGCCAAGGCGTGACGCAATTCCTCGCCGATGCGCAACTGGCGCTGGGTCGGCGGCCGGTTCTTGGTCATGACGTCTTCCCGGAAGGGACGTGCCGCACCCCGTTTAAAGGGTGGCGGCGACCTCCTCGATGTCGAAGCACTCGATCACGTCACCGACCTGAAGGTCGTTGTAGTTTTCGAGCGACACGCCGCACTCGTAGCCCTCGCGGACTTCGCGCGCGTCATCCTTGAAGCGCTTGAGCTGACCCAGGCTGCCCTGGAAGACCACCACGTCGTCGCGCAGCAGGCGGACCTTGGCGCCCCGCTTGATGACGCCTTCGGTGACCATGCAGCCGGCGACCTTGCCGACCTTGGTGATGTTGAACACCTCGCGAATCTGGGCGTAACCCAGGAAACGCTCGCGCAGGGTGGGCGGCAGCATGCCGGCCAGGGCCTTTTTGATGTCGTCGGCGACGTCGTAGATGATCGAGTAGTAGCGGATCTCGACCCCATCGCGGCGGGCCATTTCACGGGCCTGCGGATTGGCGCGGACGTTGAAGCCGATGATCAGGGCGTTCGACGCCTTGGCCAGGGTGATGTCGCTTTCGTTGACACCGCCGACCGCCGAATGCAGCACGCGCACCTTGACCTCGTCGGTGCCCAGCTTGCCCAGCGTCGACGAGATCGCCTCGACCGAACCCTGCACGTCGCCCTTGATGACGACCGGCAGTTCCTTGGCTTCGCCCGCCTGGATGCGCGAGAACATCTGTTCCAGCGTGCCGCGCGACGAGGCGGCGAGAACCGTCTCGCGGTCCTTGCGCTGGCGGTACAGGGCCACTTCGCGGGCGCGGGCCTCGGTCTCGACGGTGATGAAGTCGTCGCCGGCCTGCGGCGTGCCCTGAAGCCCCAGCACCTCGACCGGAGTCGAAGGACCGGCCTGGTCCACCTTGATGCCGTGGTCGTCGTTCAACGCGCGCACCCGGCCCCATTCGGTGCCGGCCACGAACACGTCGCCGACCTTCAGGGTGCCCTTCTGAACCAGAACGGTGGCCACCGAGCCGCGACCGCGTTCGATCTTCGCCTCGATCACCACGCCCTGGGCCGAGCGGCCGTGATTGGCCTTGAGGTCCAGGATTTCGGCCTGCAGGAGGATGGCCTCCTCGAGCTTTTCCAGGTTCAGGCGCTTCTTGGCGGACACCTCGATGCACTGCACCTCGCCGCCCAGATCCTCGACCACGACTTCGTGGTTGAGCAATTCCTGGCGAACCCGCTCGGGGCGCGCGTCGGGCTTGTCGATCTTGTTGACGGCCACCACGATCGGCACCTTGGCGGCGCGGGCGTGGCGGATGGCTTCGATGGTCTGCGGCATGATGCCGTCGTCGGCCGCCACCACCAGCACCACGATGTCCGTCATGTTGGCGCCGCGGGCGCGCATGGCGGTGAAGGCTTCGTGGCCGGGGGTGTCGATGAAGGTGATCTTGTCGCCCGACTTCATCGTCACCTGATAGGCGCCGATGTGCTGGGTGATGCCGCCCGCCTCGCCCGACACCACGTCGGTGGCGCGCAAGGCGTCGAGCAGCGAGGTCTTGCCGTGGTCGACGTGACCCATCACGGTGACCACCGGGGCGCGGGGCGCCATCTCGTGGGCCGAGTCGTCCAGGCCCGACAGGCCGATTTCGACGTCGGCGTCGGCGACGCGCTTGACGTTGTGGCCGAACTCGGTGACCACCAGCTCGGCGGTGTCGGCGTCGATGACCTGGTTGATGGTGGCCATCACGCCGTTGCGCATCAGCGACTTGATGACGTCGACGCCGCGCTCGGCCATACGGTTGGCCAGTTCCTGGACGGTGATCGTCTCGGGCACGACCACGTCGCGGATGACCTTCTCGGTCGACTTCTGCAGATGCTTGAGGCGCTCGCGTTCGCGGGCCCGGCGCATGGCGGCCAGACTGCGGCCGCGCTCGCCGCGCTCGTTGTCGTCCAACGCGGCGGTGATGGTCAGCTTGCCCGAGCGGCGGCGCGGTTCGGTGCGCTTCGGCGTGGGGGCCGGCTTGGGAGCGGCGGCGCGACGCTTGGCGGCGCGTTCCTCCTCCTCC
>JADFZP010000129.1 GCA_015232485.1 Alphaproteobacteria bacterium | reverse complement strand
GGGCAGGGCGGCATGTCGCGTCGTGGGCAGGCCTCGGGTCCGCCCTCGGGCAGGCCGAGCCAGCCGGTATCGTCGAAGCCGGCTTGCGAACGCCCCAGCGCCCGCATCAAGGGGCGGCGGATCAGCAGCGGGTCGTCGCACAGGGCGGCCAGGGCGGCCTCGGCCGACATCGCCTCGGGGATGACCGCGCCGGACTTGACCCGCGGCGAGGCGCGGTTGAACCATTCCGCCACCGGCCGGCTTTCCAGGAAGGGCAGCAGCGTGTCGGGCGTCCACGGTTCGGCCAGCAGGTCGCGCGCCACCACCTCGTGGCCGGCGGCGCGCAGCAGGGCCTTCTGCCTCGTGTTGTTGACGCAGCCGGGCTTTTCCCAGAACAGCACGGTGGTCATGCGGGAGTCCTTTCGGCGATGGCCAGCAGGGCGTCGACTTGGCGGCGGATTTCCGACAACAGCCCATCGTCCATTTTTTGCAGCCACCCCTTGGGGATTTCGTCGACCCCGTAGGTGGCGCCGGCCAGCATGCCGGCGATGGCGCCGGTGGTGTCGGCGTCTCCACCCTGGTTGACCACGTCGATCACGCAGGAGCGGAAGCTGTCGGTACGGAAATAAAAGTGCATCACGGTTTGCAGGGTGTCGACCACATAGGCCGAGGAATTGCCCTTGTAGGGATCGAAGCGGAAGGCCCGGTGGCGGGCGATCAGGGCGTTGGCCTCGTCGCGCACCGCCTTGATGCCGCCGCCGGCCAGCAGGGCGTGCAGCATGCGGCCCAGCGCCAGCGTTCCGTCGTCGGACAGGGGGTGGTTGTGGGTGATGTGGGCCTGGGCGATGGTCCATTCCTCAAGCGCCCGCGGGTCGCCGTGGGTGGCCAGGGCGACCGGCAGGTTGCGCATCGCCGCGCCGTTGCCGGCGTCGCCCTCGTGGAACGGCGTCGAGGTGGTGCCGTCGGTGATGTAGCGGCGGATGCCGCGCCGACAGGTGTTGCCGACGTCGATCGGCTTCTTCTTCAGCCAGGTGGCGAATTCCTCGCACACCACGCCCAGATCGAAGCCGTTGGCCGAGACCAGGGCGCGCCCCAGATGCAGCGACATCTCGGTGTCGTCGGTCACCTGGCCGGGTTTCAGGCGCAGCCAGCCGCCGCCGATCATCTTGGAATGGGTGCCGTATTGCCCCTCGATCTCGCGCCGCGTCATGAATTCGACGGTGGCGCCCAGGGCGTCGCCGACCGCCAGGCCGAGATAGGCGCCCAGGGCGCGTTCGTGCAGGCCGAGTGCCATCGCCGCCTCCTCAATAATAGCTGGTGGTGACGCGGTAATCGCCGCCGATCACCATGTATTCCGCTTCGCCCTTGAGCGGCGCGGTGGGCAGAAGCTGGTTGAAGAACAGCACCTTGCAGACCGGCACGCGGGCTTCGAGGATGTAATCGCCGAACTGCTCGGCGATGGTGCGGTCCGAACTGAACGAGACCAGGCTGTTGACCCGCACCACCACCACCCGCTTGTCGACGCGCTCGACCAGCAGATGCTCCTCGAAGTCGTTGACTCCGCGATACAGCGTCAGATGCCGCCGTCCCACCGAATGAAAGCGGGCCAGCGCGAATTGGCAGAACTCGTACAACAGGTCGAGTTGGGTATGAATGGCGTTGTTGTGGAAGCGGCTGGACATCTTCTCTTCGATGTAACCGATCCAGGGCGGCGAGCCGAAGCGGCGGATCGGCTCCTTATGGAAGGTCGGGAACAGGCCGAAGCGGCTTTCCACCCAGCCCTTCAGCACGGCGCCCTCGGGGCTGTTGGTGTCGTAGCCCCAGCCCTTGATCAGGCGCAGATAGCTCGAGCGGAAACGGCGGCGCTTTCCCTCGGCGGTCTTCTCGCGCTGCTCGGGGTCCAGGCCGAAGATCACGCACATATAGTCCTGGAAGACGTCGCCCGCCTCTGACGGGTCTTCGGCCCGCGACAGCATCTCGAACATCGAGGAATACATCTCGCGCACCCCGGCGATGCGCAGCGGCACCGGGAACTCGTTGAACGCGGCGCTGACCAGCAGTCCGGTCGGCACGCCGACCAGATTGGTGCTGTGACCGCGCCCCGCGTCGACCTCGTCCTGCGCCATTCCCGCCACCTCCCCAGGGCCCACCTGGACCAAGGGAATAGCAAGAAACGTGCCCCGCGTGGGAGTGAGGCGCCCGGCGGGTCGGCCGCCCGCCGCCTGTCCCGGACCAAACATTGTGTCGGTGCTTTGTCGCGTTCCGAACAGCGACGTTCGGCCTGGGAAACGGCGGATTTCAGCCGTTTGGCATAATGGCACGGCCGTTGCAATCACCCCTCCCAGGCAACCGGTCGAGAAGGAGTTTGACCATGAGCGCACCACTGCGTCAGATCGCATTCTACGGCAAGGGCGGCATCGGCAAGTCGACGACCTCCCAGAACACCCTGGCCGCCCTGTCCGAGATGGGCCAGAAGATCCTGATCGTCGGCTGCGATCCCAAGGCGGACTCGACCCGCCTGATCCTGCACGCCAAGGCGCAAGACACCGTGCTGCACCTGGCCGCCGAGGCCGGCAGCGTCGAGGACCTGGAACTCCAGGACGTGCTGAAGATCGGCTTCAACAACATCAAGTGCGTCGAGTCGGGTGGCCCCGAGCCGGGCGTCGGCTGCGCCGGCCGCGGCGTCATCACCGCGATCAACTTCCTGGAGGAGAACGGCGCCTACGAGAACGTCGACTACGTGTCCTACGACGTGCTGGGCGACGTGGTGTGTGGCGGCTTCGCCATGCCGATCCGCGAGAACAAGGCGCAGGAAATCTACATCGTCATGTCGGGCGAGATGATGGCCATGTACGCCGCCAACAACATCGCCAAGGGCATTCTGAAATACGCCAACACCGGTGGCGTTCGCCTGGGCGGGCTGATCTGCAACGAGCGCCAGACCGACAAGGAGCTTGAGCTGTCCGAGGCCCTGGCCGCCAAGCTGGGCACCACGCTGATCCATTTCGTGCCGCGCGACAACGTCGTCCAGCACGCCGAGCTGCGCCGCATGACCTGTGTGGAATACGCCCCCGACACCAAGCAGGCCGACGAATACCGTCAGCTCGCCCGCAAGATCCACGCGAATGGCGGCAAGGGCGTGATCCCCACCCCGATCTCGATGGACGAGCTGGAAGAGCTGCTCATGGAATTCGGCATCATGTCGAAGGAAGACGAGACCATCGTCGGCAAGGCGGCCGGCGCGGCCTGATCGGACATCGGACAAGCAGGAGGATGGCATGAGCCTGGACGATATCGAAGGCCGCAAGGCGATGATCGAAGAGGTGCTCTCCGAGTATCCGGAGAAGGCCCGCAAAAAGCGCGCCAAGCACCTCAATGTGTACGAGGAAGGCAAGCCCGACTGCGGCGTGAAGTCCAACATCAAGTCGGTGCCGGGCGTCATGACCATCCGCGGTTGCGCCTATGCCGGCGCCAAGGGCGTGGTGTGGGGTCCGATCAAGGACATGGTCCACATCAGCCATGGCCCGGTGGGCTGCGGCCAGTATTCGTGGTCGCAGCGGCGCAATTACGCCACCGGCCAGATGGGCGTGGATAGCTGGGTCACCATGCAGGTGACCTCGGATTTCCAGGAACGCGACATCGTGTTCGGCGGCGACAAGAAGCTGGAACTGGTGATCGACGAGCTGGAGGCCATGTTCCCGCTGTCGAAGGGCATCTCGATCCAGTCGGAATGCCCGGTGGGCCTGATCGGCGACGACATCGAGGCGGTCGCCCGCAAGAAGGCCAAGGAAATCGACAAGGTCATCGTGCCGGTGCGATGCGAAGGCTTCCGCGGCGTGTCGCAGTCGCTTGGCCACCACATCGCCAATGACTGTCTGCGCGACTGGGTGCTGGACAAGGGCAAGGGCGAGCCCGGCTTCGAAGGCACCGATTACGACGTGCTGATCGTCGGCGACTACAACATCGGCGGCGACGCCTGGGCCTCGCGCATCCTGCTGGAAGAGATGGGCCTGCGCGTCATCGGCATGTGGTCGGGCGACGGCACCTTGGCCGAGCTCGAGCGCGGCCCCAAGGCCAAGATGAACCTGATCCACTGCTACCGCTCGATGAACTACATCTGCCGGCACATGGAAGAGAAGTACGGTATCCCATGGCTGGAATACAACTTCTTCGGCCCGACCCAGATCGCCAAGTCGCTGCGCAACATCGCCGCGCAGTTCGACGACAAGATCAAGGAAGGCGCCGAGCGGGTCATCGCCAAGTACCAGCCGATGGCCGACGCGATCCTGGCCAAGTTCAAGCCGCGCCTGGAAGGCAAGCGGGCGATGCTGTATGTCGGCGGCCTGCGACCCCGTCACGTCGCCGACGCCTATGGTGACCTTGGCATCGAGATCATCGGCACCGGCTACGAATTCGCCCATGGCGACGATTATCAGCGCACCACCGAATACATCAAGGGCGGCACGCTGGTGTACGACGACGTCTCGGGCTTCGAGCTGGAGCGCTTCATCGAGAAGCTGCGACCCGACCTGGTCGGTTCGGGCATCAAAGAGAAGTACGCGGTGCAGAAGATGGGCGTCGCCTTCCGCCAGCTTCACTCGTGGGACTACTCGGGCCCGTATCACGGCTATGACGGTTTCGCCGTGTTCGCCCGCGACATGGACCTCGCCATCAACAGCCCCGTATGGAGCCTGCACAAGGCACCGTGGAAGGCCGCGTAGGAGTATTGGGCCATGCCCCAGAACGCAGAGAAGATCAAAGACCACGTCTCCTTGTTCGCCGAGCCGGAATACAAGGAGTTGTTCGAGCGCAAGGCGACCCAGTTCGAATGCGGCCATTCGCCGGAAACGGTGGCCAAGCAGGCGGACTACACCAAGGGCTGGGAATACCGCGAGAAGAACTTGGCCCGTCAGGCCGTGGTCATCAATCCGGCCAAGGCCTGCCAGCCGCTGGGCGCCGCCTTCGCGGCGGCCGGTTTCGAGGGCACGCTGGTCTACACCCACGGCTCGCAGGGCTGCACGGCGTATTTCCGCTCGCACCTGACCCGCCACTTCAAGGAGCCGACCGCGATCGTCTCGGACTCGATGACCGAGGACGCGGCGGTGTTCGGCGGGCTCAACAACATGGTCGAGGGCCTGTCCAACGCCTATGCCCTCTACAAGCCGAAGATGATCGCCGTCCACACCACCTGCATGGCGGAAGTCATCGGCGACGATCTGCACGCCTTCATCCAGGGCGCCAAGGACAAGGGCTCGCTGCCCCAGGAAATCCCCGTGCCGTTCGCCCATACCCCGTCCTTCGTGGGCAGCCACGTCGTCGGCTACGACCTGATGGTCAAGGGCGTGCTGAGCAACTTCTGGGAAGGCAAGACCCGCACCGCCGGTAGCTCGAAGATCAACCTGATCCCCGGCTTCGACGGCTATGCGGTGGCCAATGTCCGCGAGTTGAAGCGGATGATGGACGCGATGGGCGTCGAGTACACGGTGATCTCCGACGTGTCCGACATCTTCGACACGCCGACCGACGGCAAGTACCGGATGTTCGACGGCGGCACCAAGCTGGAGGACGTGGCGGCGGCGCTCGACGCCAAGGCGACGATCGGCATGCAGCGCTGGTGCGGCGAGAAGACCCTGGACTATGTCGCCAAGACCGGCCAGGAGACCGCCTCGTTCCGCTATCCGCTGGGCGTGTCGGCCACCGACGAGTTCCTGATGAAGGTCAGCGAACTCACCGGCAAGCCGATCCCCGCCTCGCTGGAGTTGGAGCGCGGCCGTCTGGTCGACGCCATCGCCGACTCGATCCAGTGGACGCATGGCAAGACCTTCGCCATCTACGGCGACCCCGACTTCGTCCTGGGCATGTCGCGCTTCGTCATGGAAATGGGCGGCGAGCCGGTCCATTGCCTGTCGACCAACGGCACCAAGGATTGGGCCGCCGAAATGACCGACCTGCTCGCCACCTCGCCCCACGGGGCCGGCGGCAAGGCCTGGGCGGCCAAGGATCTGTGGGCGATGCGCTCGCTGATCGCCACCGAGCCGGTCGATTTCGTGATCGGCAATTCCTACGGCAAGTATCTCGAGCGCGAGTTCGGGGTGCCGCTGATCCGCCTGACCTTCCCGATCTTCGACCGGCACCACCACCACCGGTTCCCGACGATGGGCTATCAGGGGGGCTTGCGCGTTCTGGTGACCATCCTGGACAAGATCCTCGACACCATGGACGTCGAGTCGGCCAAGACCGGCATCAGCTACGATCTGGTTCGTTAATCGGGGCGGACCAAGCGGCGGCCGGCGGTGGAGACACCGCCGGCCGTTTGCGCCTCGGCGAGGCGCCACAGCGTGTCGGGCGCGTAATCCAGGCCGATCGGCCATTCGATCCCCCAGCCCCAACGGGCCAGCGTCACCGCACGAAACACCGCCGGATCGCGTAGCGGCGCGAAGGCGCGCTCGCCCATGACGATTGCGGTCATGTCGACGCGTTGCGCTCCGCCGTGCTCCCAGACCACGTCGATGGAGTAGGGCGCCTCAGCGGGCGAGACGGAGAGCAGGCGCTTCAATGCGCCACCACGGGCGGCAGGGCCGGTACGATATCCGTGCGGACGAAATCCGCCCCCTTGAACAGTAGCTGGGCGCGCCGCTCGACCGCCAGCGCATAGGCGCAGCAATCGCCGAGATTAAGGCCGGCCGGATGGCGTCCCTTGCCCCAGCGCGCGAAGGCTTGGCGGGCGAGGCGGGCCTGATTCGGGCCGAAGGGGACGATCTCGATTTCGGCGCTCGCGATGAAATCGTCGAGGGGCGGCCATTCGCCGTCGGTGTCCCTTCCGCCGGCCAGGACCATCGAGGCTTCGAGCAGGCTGACCGCCGAGATGGCCAGCGCCTCGGCCCCGGCGATGGCATCAAGCAGCGCGTCGGCGTCGGGCTCGCGCCGCAGGATGGCGATGACCGCCGAGGTGTCGATAACCATCATCGCGGCAGGCCGTCGTCACCGTAAAGGTCGTCCTCGGTCAGGCGGGGACCTTCGGCTTGCAGCGCGGCGCTGCGTTCGGCGATGGCGCGCAGCTTCGCCAAGCGGGTCTCGGCGTCGCGCGGCGCGGTGGCGCGGCGCCGGACGCCGTGTTCGATGAATTCCGCCCCCGCTTGCTCCAAGGCGTGCCGCACCCCGTCAACGGTGGTCGGGGCGACGAGGTCGGTTCCGCCGGCCGCCTCGATGCGGCGGACGGTGCTGACCGAGGTTCCGGCGCGGCGGGCGAGGTCCTCCTGCTCGATGCGCAGGAGGGCGCGGGCCGCCCGGATCTGTTCGGATGTGATCATGAGAGAAAGATATCAGTTCTGGACGGTATGTGTCAACGCGCCGCCAGCACCGCGAGCATCACGCAGCCCACCAGGATGCGGTAGACCGCGAAGGGCAGGAAGCCGTGGCGGCTGATGAAGGCGATGGCGGCGCGCACCACGATCACGGCGGCCGCGAAGGCGGTCAGGAAGCCCACCGCGATCACCGCGCCGTTGTCGAAGGAAAGCTGCGCCCAATTCTTGTAAAGGTCGTAGGCGGTGGCGGCGGTCATCGTCGGGATGGCCAGGAAGAACGAGAATTCGGCGGCGGCGCGGCGGTCGATGCCGACCAGCAGGGCGCCCATGATGGTGGCGCCCGAGCGCGACACGCCGGGGATCATCGCGATGGTCTGGAACAGGCCCACCTTCAGCGCGGTGAGCGGCGGCACCGCCTCGACCTCGTGGTGGCGGGGGCGTTTGACCATGCGTTCGATGCCGATGATGGCGAAGCCGCCAAGGATCAGGCTGACCGACACCACCCAGGGCGAGAACAGCACGCTCTTGATGAAGCCATGGGCGAAGAAGCCGATCACCATGGCCGGCAGGAAGGCGATCAGCAGATTGACCACGAAGCGCCGCGCGGCGGGATCGCTGGCCAGGCCGGTGGCGGCGCCCCACAGGCGTCGCCAATAGACCACGCAGACCGCCAGGATGGCGCCAAGCTGGATGACGATCTCGAACACCTTGCCGGGCGGCCCGCGGAAGCCGAGCAGATCGATCAACAGGATCAGGTGGCCGGTCGAGGAGACGGGCAGAAACTCGGTCAGTCCCTCGACGACGCCCAGCAGGGCGGCTTGCAGATAGGTTTCCATGGCGGCCGGATCATGCCGCC
>JADFZP010000128.1 GCA_015232485.1 Alphaproteobacteria bacterium | reverse complement strand
TCGGCCCCGAGGCGGCGCTGTTCGAGCCGGCCCGCGTGGTGCGGGCGGTCGACAGCACCGGGGCGGGCGACGCCTTCGCCGCCGGTTTGGCCCATGCCCTGGCCGGCGGGCTTCCGATGAACCGCGCCTTGGCCGTGGCGGTCGCCTGGGGGAGCGAGAGCGTGCGCTGGGACTCGTCCTCGCTGCCCGCCCTGGCGGTCAAGCGGCTGCTTCAGTCCAGTTGCAGCGCCTCGACCTTCAAATAAGCCGATTCCGGTAGGAAGGGGTGGACCGGATGATCGGGCGCCGCTCCGGCGGCGCGCAGGATGCGGCCGTTGCGGCCGGCGGCGGCGAGTCCGTGGCGGACCTCCTCGCCGAACGCCTCGGGCGTGACGTGGTGCGAGCACGAGGCGACCAGCAGGAATCCACCCGGCTCGACCAGCGCGGCGGCCATGCGGGTCATCTTGCGATAACCGCGCGCCCCGGCCGCCAAATCCTTCTTCGACTTCACGAAGGCCGGCGGATCGGCGATCACCAAGCCGAAGCGCTCGCCGGCCTGGGCCAGACGGGCCATCTCGCCGAACGCCTCGGCCTTGACGAAGCGGCAGACGCCCTCGACCCCGTTCAGGGCGGCCGAGCGGGCGGCCAGCGCCAACGAGGATTCGGAACGGTCGACGGCGGTGACCATGGTGGCCCCGGCCAGCGCCGCCTGGATCGCGAATCCGCCGGAATGGGTGTAGAAGTCGATCACGCTCCGCCCGCGCGCCAAGCTGGCGGCGAAGGCGCGGTTGTCGCGCTGGTCGTGGAACCAGCCGGTCTTCTGGCCCTCGCCGAGATCGGCCAGGAAGCGGGCGCCGTTCTCGACGATCTCGACCGGCTCGTCCAGGTCGCCCAGCGCCACCCGTACATAAGAGTCGAGTCCCTCGAGGCCGCGCACCGGCGAGTCGTTGCGCAGCACGACGGCGCGCGGCGCCAGAAGCTCGCCCAAGGCGGCCACCGCCAGCGGCGTCAGGCGCTCCATGCCGGCCGAGTTGGCCTGCACCGCCACCACCGGGCCATAGCGGTCGACCACCAGCCCCGGCAGCCCGTCGGCCTCGGAGAAGGCCAGACGGTAATGGCCCGAGTCCCACAACAGGTCGCGCAAAGCCATGGCGCGGCCCAGGCGATCGGCGAAGAACGACTGGTCGATGGCCCGCCCGGCGTCGCGGTCCAGGATGCGCAAGGCGATCAGCGAATGCGGATTGAAGGTCGCGACGCCCAGCTTCTCGCCGCCCGCGTCCATCACGGTGACCAGGGTGCCGGGCGGCAGGGCCTTGATCTCGGGGGTCATGGCCAGTTCGTTCGAGAAGGCCCAGGGATGGCCCTGACGCAGCCGCTTGGCGCGTCCGGGCATGAGGCGGAGCGTGGGGCGCTCGGCCGGAATGTCGATTTCGGTCATGGCCGCAGTCTAGCGATGGGGCGAGGCGGGACGCCAACGAATTGATGAGGGTGCCGTCCTGTCATGCGCCCTGGGCTCATTTGCGCCGATCGCACGCGTGTTGCGGTGCGAAACGGCGGCGTCCTTGCGTAATGCGCTTTGTCGTTGGTGTAAAAAGAATTCGAAATTTGATCTGTATCAATGGCACCGGCATGTCCGCTCCTGCATATTGCGCCATCTCACGCCCAAGGCCAAGGTTCGGCCGCTGTTGGGCATGGGGCGACGCGGGGCTAGGGGAGGGGGGATAACTCCCGAGCGACGCGGAAAGGTCCGGGCAAAGGCGCCCGGCACACGTGACCCTTCTGGTCGAGACAGGAGTTCGGCATGACCCAAGCGACGATGGCGCAACGCGGCGCCCGTACGGACGCGACACCAGACTATCTCGACGACGTCGTGAAGAAATTCGTCATTGCGGCGACTTTCTGGGGCGTCATCGGCTTTCTAGCCGGCGATTACATCGCCTGGCAGTTGGCCTTCCCGGTCCTCAATCTGGATCTGGAATGGACCTCGTTCGGCCGGCTTCGCCCGGTCCACACTTCCGCCGTCATCTTCGCCTTCGGCGGCAACATCCTATTCGCCACGTCGATCTTCGTCGTCCAGCGCACTTGCCGGGCCACGTTCTTCGGCGGCTCCACATCGGGCAACATCCTGTTCTGGGGCTTCCAGTTGTTCATCGTCATGGCGGCGCTGAGCTACGTGCTGGGCTTCGTGTCGGGCAAGGAATACGCCGAGCCGGAATGGTGGCTCGACCTGTACCTGACCGTCCTTTGGGTGATCTATCTGGTGTCGTTCATGGGGACGCTGTACAAGCGCTCCGAGCCGCACATCTACGTCGCCAACTGGTTCTACCTGGCCTTCATCGTGACCATCGCGATGCTGCACCTGGGCAACAATCTGGCCATCCCGGTGATCTTCCTGGGCGGCGACTCCTTCATGAAGTCCTACGGCCTGTACGCGGGCGTGCAGGACGCCATGACCCAGTGGTGGTACGGCCACAACGCGGTGGGCTTCTTCCTGACCGCCGGCTTCCTGGCCATCATGTACTACTTCGTCCCCAAGCGCGCCAATCGCCCGGTCTACTCGTACCGGCTGTCGATCGTGCACTTCTGGGCGCTGATCTTCCTCTACATCTGGGCCGGCCCGCACCATCTGCACTACACGGCTCTGCCCGATTGGGCGCAGACGCTGGGCGCGACCTTCTCGGTCATGCTGTGGATGCCGTCGTGGGGTGGCATGATCAACGGCCTGATGACCCTGTCCGGCGCGTGGGACAAGCTGCGCACCGATCCGGTCATGCGTTTCCTGGTCTCGTCGGTGGCCTTCTACGGCATGTCCACCTTCGAGGGTCCCTTGATGTCGATCCGTCCGGTGAACTCGCTGTCGCACTACACCGACTGGACCATCGGCCACGTCCACTCCGGCGCCCTCGGCTGGGTGGCCTTCGTCAGCTTCGGCGCGCTGTACTATCTGGTGCCCGTGCTGTGGCGGCGCAAGTCGCTGTATTCGATGCGTCTGGTCAGCATGCACTTCTGGATCGCGACCGTGGGCATCGTCGTCTACATCACCGCCATGTGGATCTCCGGCATCATGCAGGGCCTGATGTGGCGTGCGTATGACAGCATGGGTTTCTTGCAGTACTCGTTCATCGAGACTGTCGAAGCCATGCATCCCTACTACGTCATCCGGGCCATCGGCGGCCTCCTGTTCCTCGCGGGTTCGCTGATCATGGTCTACAACTTCTGGCGCACGATCCGCGGCGACGTTCGGAACGAAGTTCCCTACGAGAGCGCGGCCACCGCCGGCGCCCGTGGCTGAGGAGTGTGATCCATGATGAACTTCCACAAGAAGATCGAAACCAACGTCGTTCTGCTTCTGTTGGGAATCCTCGCCACCATCATCGTCGGTGGACTGGTCGAGATCGTGCCCTTGTTCACCATCAGCTCGACCATCGAGAAGGTGGAAGGTGTTCGTCCGCACAGCCCGCTTGAGCTGGCCGGGCGCAACATCTACCTGCGCGAGGGCTGCTACAACTGCCACAGCCAGATGATCCGCCCGTTCCGCGACGAAGTGGAGCGCTACGGTCATTACAGCTTGGCGGCCGAAAGCATGTACGACCATCCGTTCCAGTGGGGCTCGAAGCGCACCGGCCCCGATCTGGCGCGCGTGGGCGGCAAGTATTCGAACGATTGGCACGTCCGTCACATGAACAACCCGCGTGACGTGGTGCCCGAGTCGATCATGCCGGGCTACAAGCACCTGAACCGCCCGCTGAAGTTCGCCGACGCCGGCGCGCATCTCAAGACCCTGTCGCTGGTGGGGGTTCCCTACACCGCCGACATGATCACGAACGCCTTGGCCGACCTGAAGGCGCAGGCCACCCCGGACGCCGACGTGACCGGGATCTCGGCCCGCTACCCGAAGGCCCGCTTGGGCGACGCCGACGGCAAGCCCGAAGTCACCGAGATGGACGCTCTCGTCGCCTATCTGCAGGTGTTGGGCACCATGGTGGACTTCACCAGCTTCGACCCGGTTCGCGCTCAGGCGCTCCGGTAAACCAGGGAGAGAGCGGAGTGACTCTCGAAGGCATCGCGGAGACCCTCCGCTCCCTCTGGGGGCTGTGGTTGATGGTTCTGTTCCTGGGCATCGTGTTCTGGGCTTTCCGTCCTAAAAACAAGGACAAGCTGGAAAGCTACGGGGACATCCCGCTCAGGGACGACGACAATGAGGAGCGCTGAATATGGCGACCAATGTTGAGAAGGACCCCGTGACTGGCCAGTACACGACTGGTCACGAATGGGACGGCATCAAGGAGCTGAATACCCCGCTGCCCAAGTGGTGGGTCTACGTCTTCTACGCCTGCACGCTTTGGGCGATCTACGAGTGGGTGGTGATGCCCGCTTGGCCGACCGCCGACGGCTACACCAAGGGCATCGAGGGTTACTCGACCCGCGGCGAGCTGGCCAAGGAGCTGGCCGCCGTCAAGGAAAGCCGCAAGGGCTGGATCACCCGCTTCGAGGCCGCCTCGGTCGAACAGATCGCGGCCGACCCCGAACTGCGCAAATACGCCATCGCCGGCGGCCGGGCCATGTTCGCCGAGAACTGCGCCCCCTGCCACGGCTCGGGCGGCGCGGGCGCCTATGGCTACCCGACGCTGGCCGACGACGAGTGGATCTGGGGTGGATCGCTGGCCGATGTTCACCAGACCATCGCCTATGGCGTGCGCAACACCAACCCGCAGTCGCGGCAGGGCATCATGCTCCGCTTCGGCGTCGACGGCCTGTTGACCCCCGACCAGATCGGCCAAGCCGCCGATTACGTCGTCGCCCTGTCGAAGGGCGAAAAGGGCGATGCGGCCGGCACCGAGCTGTACGCGCAGCAGTGCGCGGCCTGCCACGGTGAATCGGGCGAGGGCATGGCCGCTTTGGGCGCTCCCGCGCTCAACAACGGCATCTGGCTGTACAAGGGCGGCAAGGAGGATCTGGTCAAGCAGATCACCAATCCGAAGCATGGCGACATGCCGGCTTGGGCCGAGCGCCTGGACGCGGCGACCGTCAAGCAGTTGGCCGTTTACGTCCACTCGCTGGGCGGCGGCAAGTAAGAACGACAAGGGGCGCCGGGACGACCGGCGCCCTTTTTCCGTTTGCAGGCATGGCCAAATCGCATTGCGGCCATGTCCACAGGGCCGCTCTCCGGCCGGTACGCGCGACTATAGTCGGGCACTGAAGTCAACCAGGACGCCGGAAACCCATGAATTCGGATCCCGCCTGCGGCGGCAAGCGCAAACAGGCCCTTTACGAATACAAGAAGGTCTATCCCCGCAAGGTTTACGGCACCTTCCGCAAGCTCAAATGGGCGGCGGTGGTGGTGCTTCTCGCCATCTGGCATCTGGCGCCGTTCCTGCGCTGGGACCGGGGGCCGGGGGCGCCCGATCAGGCCATCCTGATCGATATGGCGGGGCGGCGCGCCTATCTCTACAACATCGAAATCTGGCCCCAAGAGGTCTACTACCTCACCGGGCTGCTGATCCTGGCGGCCATCGGGTTGTTCTTCGTCACGGCGCTGCTCGGCCGCGTGTGGTGCGGCTTCGCCTGCTGGCAAACCGTCTACACCGACCTGTTCGTGTGGATCGAGGAGTTGTTCGAGGGCGACCGCAACGAACGCATGAAGCGCGATGGGCAGCCGACCAGCGTCGGCAAGCTGCTGCGCAAGGCGGGCAAGAACGTGGTTTGGGCGGCGGTTTCGCTGCTCACCGGCTTGGCCTTCGCGCTTTATTTCCAAGACGCCTACCAGGGCGTCAGGGACGTCTTCACCGGCCAGGCCTCGAAGGCCACCTACGGCTTCATGGTCCTGTTCGGCGGGTTCTGCTGGCTGTTGGCGGGCTATGCGCGCGAGCAGGTGTGCATCTACATGTGCCCGTGGCCGCGCTTCCAGGCGGCGATGTTCGACGAGGACTCGCTGGTCGTCTCGTATGAGGGCTGGCGGGGCGAACCCCGCGGCCACTACAAGAAGGGCCATGATTTCGCCGAGCGCGGACATTGCGTCGATTGCCGGCTGTGCGTCCATGTCTGCCCGACCGGCATCGACATCCGCAACGGCTCGCAACTGGCCTGCATCGGCTGCGCCTTGTGCGTCGACGCCTGCAACTCGGTGATGGACCGCTTCGGCCTGCCGCGCGGCCTGATCAGCTATGACAGCGTCGACAACATGGCGGCCCGCTCGAAAGGGCTGCCGCCCAGGATTCGCTTGATCCGCGGCCGCACCATCGGCTATGTCGCCATCATGGGGCTGGTGGGCTCCATCATGCTGTACACGCTGCTCAACCGGTCCACCACCGAGGTCAACGTGCTGCACGAGCGCAGCCCGCTTTACGTCACGCTGTCTGACGGCAGCATCCGCAACGGCTATGTGTTCAAGGTTCTCAACATGGTGCGCGAAACGCGCAGTTTCGAATTGAAGCTGGCCGGTGTCGAAGGGGCGACCTTCTCGGCGATCGGCTTGCCCACCGAACAGGACGGCACCCGAATCGTGCTGCCCGTCGCGCCGGATGCGGTGGCCGATTTCCAGGTGTTCGTCACGGCGCGCCGCGACGCCTTGGCGGGCAAACGCACCGATCTGCAATTCCTGCTCACCGATCTGGAGACAGGCAAGACCATCGTCCACAAGACAATGTTCGCGGGGCCTGAACAATGAGCACCTCGCCCCGCCCTCGCGGCTGGTGGTATCCCTACATCTTCGTCGGCGGCTTCGGCGTCGTGCTGACGGTCAACGTGATCATGATCTACTTCGCCACATCGACCTTCACGGGGTTGGAGACGGTGGGCGCCTATGACAAGGGCATCCGTTACAACCAGACCCTGGCGGGGGCCGAGGCGCAGCGCAAGCTGGGCTGGGCGGTCACCGTCGAGGCGACCACCGACGCCGCCCTCGATCCCAAGGGCGAGCCGGTCGCGGCGGTGACGACCGTCACCTTCCAGGACGCCGCCGCCAAGCCGGTCGAGGGGCTGGACGTCGCCGGCCTGTTCGTGCGGCCGACGGTGGCCGGCCACGACTCGAAGGCGGTGTTCCAGCCGATCGGGCCGGGCCGTTATCAGGCCCGCCTGATCCTTCCCTTCCCCGGCCAGTGGGATCTTCAACTGCTGGCCGTTCGGGGCGAGCTGGAATATCAGCTCAGCGAGCGGGTCGTCCTGCGCTGATGGTCGACTGCGCCCACTGCGGCTCGCAGGTTCCGCCCGGCTCCGCCGACGAATTCTGCTGCCGCGGCTGTCGCGCCGCCTTCGATCTGGTGAAGGGCTCGGGCCTCGCCCAGTATTACCGCCGCCGCTGCGTCGATCCCGAGCAGCGGCCGCTGCGTCCCGAAGCCGACGCGGCCATCCTCGACTTCACCGCCCATGTCTTCGCCGAGCCGGACGGCGCGCGCACCCTCCATTTGATGGTCGAGGGCCTGCACTGCGCCGCCTGCGTGTGGCTGATCGAAAGCCTGATCGGCCGCCAGCCCCAGGTCGAGGCGGCGCGCGTCAACATGACGACGCGCCGGCTGGTGGTGACGTGGCGCGGCGACGAGGCCTTGGCCAACGACCTGCTCGCCCCGGTGCTGGCGGTCGGCTATCGGCTGGTGCCCTTTGATCCGGCCCGCCTCAAGGACGAATCCCTGCGCCATGAGAAGGAGCTGCTGCGCGCCATGGCGGTCGCCGGCTTCGCGGCCGGCAATGTGATGCTGTTCTCGGTGTCGGTGTGGGCCGGCATGGATTCGGTGACGCGCGACTTCTTCCACTGGATTTCCGCCGCCATCGCCCTGCCGGCGATCCTTTATTGCGTGCGGCCCTTCCTGCGCTCGGCGCTGACCGCCTTGCGCGCCAAGCGCACCAACATGGACGTGCCGATCTCGATCGGCGTCGTGCTGACCGCCGGCATGAGCCTGCACGAGACCATGAATTCCGGCCCGCACGCCTATTTCGACGCGGCCATCTCGCTGTTGTTCTTCCTGCTGGTCGGCCGCTATCTCGACAGCCGGGCGCGCGGCCGGGCGCGGGCCTCGGCCGAGCATCTGCTGTCGCTCGGCGCCACGGCGGTGACGGTGGTCGAGCAAGACGGCACGCGGCGCATGGTACCGCCGGCCCAGGTGGCCACGGGCGCCATCGTGATCGTCGCGGCGGGCGAGCGGATCGGCGTCGATGGCCGGGTGATCGACGGC
>JADFZP010000127.1 GCA_015232485.1 Alphaproteobacteria bacterium | reverse complement strand
AGGCTGCCGCCGGGTTCGAGCAGATCGAGGCCGCGCGCGAAATCGGCCAGCGCCTCCTCGGTCTGACGGCCGGGCAGCAGCAGGACGACGGGAAAGCGGCCGTCCAGCCGCTCGACCGGCGGGAAGCCGGCGGCGGTCAGGCGATCGGCCTCGGGCTTGAAGCCCTGCTCGCAGGTCAGAATCCGCCCGGCCAGCGGCGCTCCGGCGCGGGCGCGCGGGAAGGCGGTCGGCAACCCGCCGAGCCCCAGCGAGTTGACCATCAGGAACAGGGTGTCGAGGGTGGCGTCGTCGCTCATCACAGGTCCTTGATCCAGAACCGCATCGGCTTGGCGGTCTTATGGTCCGCCCCGATCTCGGTCCAGGAAAACTGGGCGCTCAGGCCGGGCACCGGGGCATAACCCCGCTTGCGCCAGAAATCGTCGAGCGGCGCCCAGCCGGGTGGCTGGCGCGCGTCGCCGGGGTCGCGCACCACGCCACAGAAGGCGCAACGGGTCAAGCCAAGCCGCCGCGCCCAGGCCTCGCGCCGCTCGAAAAAGGCGACGCCGATCCCTTGGCCGCGATAGCCGGGCAGCAACACCGACTCGCCGAGATACAGAATGGGGGAGGGATCGATGCCCAGCGCGCGGAACGGCCCGCTCACCGCGTCCGACTCGTGGACCAGGGGCAGGGCGGTCGAGGCGCCAACCACCGCCCGGCCATCGAAGGCCAGCGCGACGACGCTGTCGGGGCAGGCGGCGTAGCGGCCGAGATGGCGCTCCTCGTCCTCGGGGTCGCCGTCATAGAGATACGGCCAGTCGCGGAAGACTTCGAGGCGAAGGCGCGCGATGGCGGGGATGAAGGCGCGCGACTCCTCCCCGCCATGGCTTTCAATGGTCAATCCGGTCATCGCCGCAGGATGGGGTGGACCGACCGGATCGTCAACGATTCAGCCCTTGCCGGGGCCGGTCTTGGGATCGGGCGAGGGCTTTTGGACCTCGACGCTGGTGGTGTGGCTGGACGTGCAGGCCGCGAAGGCGGGCGTCACGGCGGCGATCAGGCCGAGCACGGCGAGGCTGGCCAAAATGGTCTTCATGGTTTTCCTCCGGTTGGTGGACCACCGACAGATGGGGCGTCGCGGCGGAACGGCGAGCTTCGTTCGCCTCAAGCGTGGCGAGGCGCCACCAAGCCGCTCCCGAAAGCCCGCGCCTCATGGTAGGATGATGGCAATGGAGGCGCCGATGGCAACCGTCTTCGTCGACCGAATGTACCGTGAGACGCTGCGCCTTCTCGAAGACGCCCGCGACTACTTGCTGCATTGGGAAAAGCGGGATCGGGCCGGGGCGTCGCTCGGCACCCGCTTGGTGATCAGCCGCGAATGCATGCTGATGACGGCCCGCCTGACCAGCGTGATGTCTTGGGTGCTGGTCCAGAAGGCGGTCGAGGCCGGCGAAATCTCGGACGACGAAGCCATCTTGGACGAAAATCGCCTGCTGGTCCGCGAGGTCCACGTCCGGCCGCTCCCCGCCGGACCGGGACCGCTGTCCGCCCGCCTGTGGACCATGCTGGAACGCAGCAACCGCCTGTTCCAGCGGGTGCGTCGTCTCGACGACATGGTCACCGGGCGCCGCGCCTTCTGATCCGGCGAGCGGTCGAAACGACCGGTCGTCGGAAGCCGCCATTGCGGCGGCGGCCAAGGGCGCCGGGGCGCCCGCTTAGGCTGAGGGGCTGAACGCGTTATGAAAATGTCGCGTCTGCGACATGTCTGTCGGGTCGCGGACAGGGCCGTTTTCCTGAAAGGCAAGGGTTTCCGCCATTGTGGCGGCTGGCACGGCGCCTGCAATGCGGAGGGCGTGGCCAACCGGCGCAGGAGAGCAGCCCATGGCGTCCCGAGTGGTTTCCCTGGCGAGCATCGTTCGCCCAAAGGATCTCGCCAAGCGGCGCGCCGAACCGGCGGCTTGCGGCGGCGGAATGGACCCGGCGACCTGGGACAAGGTCAAGGACCATCCCTGCTACAGCGAAGAGGCCCACCACTTCTACGCCCGCATGCATGTCGCGGTGGCGCCGGCCTGCAACATCCAGTGCAACTACTGCAACCGCAAATACGACTGCTCGAACGAAAGCCGCCCCGGCGTGGTCAGCGAGAAGCTCGACCCCGAGCAGGCGCTGCGCAAGGTGATGGCGGTGGCCGCCAAGGTGCCGCAATTGTCGGTGCTGGGCGTGGCCGGGCCGGGCGACGCCCTGGCCAATCCGCACAAGACCTTCCGCACCTTCGACTTGGTGGCGCGGGCGCTGCCGCATATCAAGCTGTGCCTGTCGACCAACGGCCTGGCGCTGCCCGATCACGTCGCGGCGATCCGCGACCATGGCGTCGACCACGTCACGGTCACCATCAACGCCGTCGATCCCGAAGTGGCCGAGCGGATCTATCCGTGGATCTTCCACGACCACCGCCGCTGGACCGGCCGCGAGGCCGCCCGCATCCTGCTCGACCGCCAGATGGAGGGCGTGGCCGCCCTGGTCGCTTCGGGCGTGCTGGTCAAGGTCAATTCGGTGATGATCCCCGGCGTCAACGACGACCACCTGATCGAGGTCAACGCCGCCGTGAAGTCGGCCGGCGCGTTCCTGCACAACGTCATGCCGCTGATCTCGGACCCGGCGCACGGCACCCGCTTCGGCCTGGACGGCCAGCCCGGTCCCAGTCCCGCCGAACTGTCCGCCCTGCAAGAGCGGCTGGAGGGCGGCGCCAAGCTGATGCGCCATTGCCGCCAATGCCGCGCCGACGCGGTCGGCATGCTGGGCGAGGACCGCAACGAGGAATTCACGCTCGATCGCCTGGACGGCGAGGCCGCCTATCACCCCGAGGCGCGCGAGGCCTATGTCGCCTTCGTCGAGCGCGAGATGGAGGACCGCCGGATGGCCGAACGGACGGCGCGCCAAGCCTTGCCGGCCGGCGCCGAGACCATGCTGGTGGCGGTGGCCACCAAGGGCGGGGGCCGGATCAATCAGCATTTCGGCCACGCCCGGGAGTTTCAGATATTCGAAGTCGACGGGGCCGGCTGCCGGCCGCTTGGCGAGCGCCGGGCCGAGAATTACTGTCAGGGCGGCTTTGGCGAGGACGAACGGCTCGAAGCCGTTCTCGCCGCGCTCGACGGCGTCTCGGCGGTGCTGGTGGCCCGCATCGGCGATTGTCCCCGGCGTCGTTTGGCCGAGGCGGGCATTGCCGTACTCGACGATTTCGCATACGAGTACATCGAACCGTCCGTCATGGCCTGCTTCGCACGCATGATTGCCCAGCGCCAAGGGTATGACACCCTTATGGCCTCGGCATGACCGGATGGGGTATATGTGCGATGACGCACCGTCCGCGTTCCCGATCGGAATTCCTCGAGGAGGTTATTGAGTCATGGCCTACAAGATCGTCGAAGCAAACTGCACCGGTTGTGGCGCCTGCGAGTTCGAGTGCCCGAACCAAGCCATCAGTGAAAAGGGTGGCCTGTTCATCATCGACGCCGCGAAGTGCACCGAGTGCGAAGGCGCCTTCGACAGCGCGCAATGCGCCGCGGTGTGCCCCGTCGACGATACCTGCATTCCGGTCTGACCGGCGCGGGCCCGGCGTCCAGCCGGGCCCCCTTTCTCCGGCGCGCCGTTTGGCGGCCGCTCTCCTTTCCAACGCTATTCGCGAATCCGTCCACCCACAGGGAGGCGAAGAATGATGCGGCGTGAGGAAATCAACGAACTCGAAGACCAACCGGCGTTCGGCTACGGCCAAAAGGTGCGGTCGCGCAAGAACGTCCGCAATGACGGCACCTTCATGGGCGCCGAGATCGGCGCGGAATTGGTGAAAAAGGGCGATGTCGGCTACGTCAACAGCATCGGCACCTTCCTTCAGCAGTTCTACATCTACGGCGTCGACTTCGTCGAACGCGGCAATGTCGTCGGCATGCGCGGCAAGGAACTCGAACTGGTGGAGGACGCCGAATGAAAGTCATGATCCGCAAGATCGGCGAGACCTATTCGGCCTACATCGCCAAGAAGGACTTGGAAGAAGCGGTGGTCGAGATGGAAAAGCCCGGCCTGTGGGGCGGTTGGGTCCGCCTCGCCAATGGCTGGGTGTTCGAGATGCCCGAAATGGCGGCCGACACCCGCCTGCCCCTCACCGTCGAAGCCCGGAAGCGGCCGGAATGACGGTGCTCGACGACATCGCGGCGGGCATCCGCGACGGCTGGCTGGTTCCCTGGCTGGGGCCCGAGGTCCTGACCCTGGACGGTCCGCCGCCGATTCCCACCTCGACCCGCGCCCTGGCCGACCGGCTGGTGGCGCTCGCCCCGGTGCCCGGCCGCATCCGCGGCAATGTTTGGTCCTCGGCGCAGTACATCGAAAGCCATCAGCACCGCATGACGCTGGTCCGCCTGATCGGCTCGATCTTCGCCCCCAGGCCCGAGCCCAACGCCCTGCATCGCTGGCTGGCCGCCATCGCGCCGCCGCTGGTGATCGAGGGCTGGTACGATTCGACGATGGCCCGCGCCATGGCCGGCCGCGACGACTGGGGCCTGGTCCAGGCGGTGACCCGCAACGGCGAATGGAAGGACGTGTGGTACCGCACCCTGTCACCGGCCGGCGAACAGGTCGCCGATGAAACGGCCGAGGGCTGGGGCAGCCTGATCTACAAGCCGCATGGCGGAGTCGAGCCGGCCGGCAGCTTCCTGTTGTCGGATTCCGACTATGTCGAGGTGCTGACCGAGATCGACATCCAGACGCCGATCCCGCCCGTGGTGCGGGCCTTGCGCGCCACCCGCGGCTTCGTCTTCCTGGGCTGCCGCTTCCGCGACCAGATGGAGCGGATGTTCGCCGCCCAGATCATGAAGCGCTCGGCCGGCCCGCATTTCGCGGTGATCGAGGGCGACCTGACCCGCAACGAGGCCCGCTTCCTCGCCCGCCAGGACATCCGCCGGATCGACCTTCCCCTCGACGTGACGGTGGCGCGCCTGACGGGCGCCGCTTGCGCGAACGCGCCCTGCGCCGCTTGACAGCCGACCGGCCTTCTGTGATGGGTGTCGGATGTTTGCGAACGCGCTTGAAAAAGAGATCGTCGAGACCGTGGCCGCCGCCACCGTCGAGGCCCTGGGGCCGGGTGCCGAGCCCGACGCCATTCCCGCCCTGCTGACCGAATTGGTGGCGGTCGCCGAGGGTATCCTGGAGCATCAGGCCCCGCCCGAACGGCCGCTCGACTGCCGTTCGGGCTGCAATCACTGCTGCCGCGCCCCCATCGAGGTGACGGCGCCCGAGGTGCTGGCGGTTGCGGCCGCGCTGTTGAAGCGGCCGAAGGGGCTGGCCGATCTGGTCGAGGCCGAGCCGCGTTGCCCGCTGCTCGACCGCGATGGCTTGTGCGCGGTTTACGACAGCCGCCCGTTCTTCTGCCGCGCCAACAACTCGATGGACGTCGCGGCGTGCGAACGCGGTACCGACGTGCCGATCTGGCCCGCGCGGTGGTCGGTGCATCGCCACATCCAGGGGGGGCTGCTGTTCGGCATCGCCGAGCTGGGGCACGAGGCGGACCGTCTCGACCTGCGCCCGGCCATCGCCATCGCCCTGTCCGAGCCGCGCGCCGCCGAACGCTGGCTGGCCGGCGAACGCCTTTTCGAGTCGGCGCTGCTGCCTTCGGGCACCCGCTGGCTGAACATTTTGCAGGGCCGCTGAGATGGACTTCGTTTCCGTTCCCGAGTTGTGGGCGCTCGCCACGGTGATCGTCACCGACGTGGCGCTGGCCGGCGACAACGCCATCGTGGTCGGCATGGCGGCGGCGGGCTTGGCGGCCGAGCAGCGCCGCAAGGCGATCATGATCGGCATCGTCGCGGCGACCGTGCTGCGCGTCGTCTTCGCCCTGGCGACCAGCCAGCTTTTGCAAATCATTGGCTTGATGCTGGCCGGCGGCATCCTGCTGCTGTGGGTGTCCTGGAAGCTGTGGCGCGAACTGCGCGAGGCCCGCGAGGAGGCCGAGGGCGAAGCCGTCCTGGAGGGCGCCGACACGCCCGTGCGCCCCGCCAAGTCGTTCCGCGACGCGGTGACCCAGATCGTGATCGCCGACGTCTCGATGTCGCTCGACAACGTGCTGGCGGTGGCCGGCGCGGCGCGCGAGCACACCTGGGTGCTGGTGGTCGGCCTGGCCCTGTCGGTCGCCCTGATGGGACTGGCGGCGACCTTCGTCGCGCGTCTGCTGACCAATCACCGCTGGATCGGCTATCTCGGCTTGGCGGTGATCCTTTATATCGCGATCAAGATGATCTGGGACGGCGCCCAGCAGGTCGCCAACGCCATGCCGGTGTGACGAGATGGGTCAGGCGACCAGGGCGTCGCGCGGCAGATCGCCCTTGTTGACGAACGATGTCCGTACCAGCAGCGACGAGACCTCGTAACGTTCCGCCAGACGCTCGATGTCGTCGTCACTCGGGCCACGGTCTCCGATCTCGCCCTGGAGTTGATCGTATGGACAGAGGAACTCGGTCGCGAACGACCGCTGGAATTTCTGACGCGCCGTCTTCGCGCCGGTCGCCGGAAGCAGATGATCGTCAGGACTGGCGGTAATCTGGTCGCCGATCAGGCGGGCCAGTTCGAAGCGGCGCCCACTCTCGTAGCGGGCGTGGCAGTTTACGGCGAACGAGCCGGGCCGCTCGGCAATGCGGAATCCGGCGCCAAAGGGCGCTTCGCGCCACTTCAGAATGTCCTTTGAGCCGAGAAGATCGAACAGCCTCGCATTGCTGAGTGGAGCGTCGCCCAGTGACCACGCCCTGCGCACCGCGCGGGCGAGGCGTTCGCCTCGCTCCCACGGGAGCGCGGGTGCTTCTTCCGGCCGCCCGTCGAGTGGGAGCGGCGGCATGGTGACGACGCTCGATCCCTCGCCGGCGCGGCAGGCCTCGAGCGCCTCGATGTCCTTCAGAACTCGTTCATGTCTGGAGAAGGCGGCCACCTCGGCGGTCGAGGCGGCGCCGAACGCCACTTCCGTTTGGCGCAGGAAAGCCAGCAGTCCTTCTGGCGCTTCGTCGGGATCGAATCCGAGCAGCGCCTCGATCCGGCGCAAGTCTCCCGCTTCGGGGTCGCCCCGCTCGGTACGTAGCTCGCTCCAGAGGGTGCCCAGCGCGCCGGCATCGACCCCCGAGTCCGCAATCCGTGCCAGAGCACCCTCGACGAATGTATCGACAGCCGATTCGAAGGATTCGGCTGGGATCATCTCGTCCAGGAGGGACAGGTATCGGATGTGCTGGTTGGCGCATTCCGGGGTGGGCAGCGCCCGCACCCGCACGAAATTCCCATCGCTCGCGAATGTGACATTCGGCCAGAGGTAACCGCCGCCGGCCGCCGCCAGAGTGTGGCTTTGGAGCCATGAGGTGCCGGGGCGATCCGCTTCGGGTTCCCAGCGAAGCCTCCACCAGTTCTCGGCGAACCACGCGGCAAGCTTCACGATGGAAAGACGCGCCCTGTCCCTGACGGTGTGGGTGAGGGCGTCCTCCAGGCGCGTGATGGACCGCGCACCAATCGAGATGCCGATCTCGGCAAGCGTCGCACGTTCGAGTTCCGAGCCGTGGTCTCGCGCGATCGGTTCGAATTCGATGCTGAACTCGTCGTTCATAGACTTTTCCAGCGTTTCAGGACATCGCCGCGGAAGGGGTCGGCGGTGGGCATGGGATAGCCATGATAGATCCCCAAATCGGCGTTTTCCAATTGCGCCTCAAGCGGAACCCCCGTTTTGGTCACCGACCATATGTTTTGGGGAAATTGGTCGACTCGTTGGTCGCTAATCAGGCCGCGCCTTACCCCGGAACGTAGGAGATCCGTGGCTTCCATTTTGCAGAAGATACCAGCGTCGTCGCACAATGTCTTGTCGGCTCGGGGTTGCGATGGTGGGGTCAGTTTAAAATTGCCTGGATTGCGCTTATGTTCTGGATTCCCGCCGTAGCTGACCGCAATCGCCATCGAGTCCAACTCGGAGGCCGACGGCGGATGTTTAACGAAGCGTCGCTTCTGATTGAATGCCGTTCTTTTTTTCATTGGCGCCAAAACGGATATGGGACAATCGCTAATCGACGGTACCGCCAAGCACGAGTACCGGCAAGCGCACTTCGCCGTCCGCCACCCTCAATCCGCCACGCACACCCGGTCGCGGCCGGCGTGTTTGGCCTTGTAG
>JADFZP010000126.1 GCA_015232485.1 Alphaproteobacteria bacterium | reverse complement strand
CGCCGGGGCGCTGCCACTGGTAAGGCGCAGCCGCACCCGCTCGGGCCGCGCATGGCCCGGCGGCAGGGTCACGGCTTCGAGCACCACCCGCTGGCCGCGGGCCAGCGGTTCGGCCTGCGCCACCCGGCCGGCCACGGTTATGGTTCTGGTCTCGCGCTCCAGAATCGGGGCGGCGACCAACGCGTTGCGCCATTGCGCCGCGGCGCCGCCCAGGACCAGCGCGCCCAACCCGATCACCACGATCAGCGCCAATGGCCGACCGCGCAGCGCGAAGCCGAGCGCCGCGACGACCAGCAACGCCGCCACGCCGCTCCATGGGGGCGGCTCTACCGCCGATGCGAAATGAAGGGCCACACCCATGCCGGAAAGCACCGGCAGCCACAACGCCCATCGGTCGCGCTCGGCGAGGAAACGCGCGGCCAGCCACCTACTCACTCCGGGTGAGGAGAACCCCCCCGATTTGGCAATGCCATGCTGCACCCGCGTATCAAATGTGCTAAACACGACTCGCTCGCCACCCCGTGAAGACGAGAGGTTACCTCAGCACGCCATGGCAGTCGTCACCCGCTTTGCCCCCTCGCCCACTGGTTTCCTGCATATCGGCGGGGCGCGTACCGCGCTGTTCAACTGGTTGTATGCCCGCCACCATGGCGGACGCTTCCTGTTGCGTATCGAAGACACCGACCGCGCCCGCTCGACCGAGGCCGCGGTCGCCGCCATTTTCGAAGGGTTGCGCTGGCTGGGGCTGGACTGGGACGACGAGCCGGTGATGCAGTTCTCGCGCGCCGCCCGCCATGCCGAGGTGGCGCGCCAAATGGTCGAAGCGGGCCATGCCTATCGTTGCTGGGCGTCGCCGGACGAGTTGACCGCGATGCGCGCCGAGCAGAAGGCCGCCGGAAAGCCGATGCGTTATGACGGCCGTTGGCGCGACCGCCCCGCCTCCGAGGCGCCGGCCGGCGTCGATCCGGTGGTGCGGCTGAAGGCGCCGGCCAGCGGCGAGACGGTCATCCAGGACCTTGTGCAAGGCGAGGTGCGCGTCGCGAACGAGCAATTGGACGACATGGTGCTGCTGCGCGCCGATGGAACGCCCACTTATATGCTGTCGGTCGTGGTCGACGACCACGACATGGGCATCACCCATGTGATCCGCGGCGACGACCACCTGACCAATGCGTTCCGACAGAGGCAGATCTACGACGCCATGGGCTGGCAGCCGCCACTTTTCGGGCACATCCCGCTGATCCACGGGCCGGACGGCGCCAAGCTGTCGAAGCGCCACGGCGCGCTCGGCGCCGAGGCCTATCGCGATATGGGATTCCTGCCCGAGGCGATGCGCAATTACCTGCTGCGCCTGGGCTGGGGCCACGGCGACGACGAGATCATCTCGACCGGGCAGGCGATCGAATGGTTCGACATCGGCGGCGTCGGCCGCTCGCCCGCCCGCTTCGACATGGCCAAGCTGACCAGCCTGAACGGGCACTACCTCCGCTTGGCGGACGACGCCCGGCTGGCCGGGCTGGTGGCGCCGCGCATCGAGGCGATGATTGGCCACGCGCTGACGCCGGATCACACGGCGCTGCTGGTGGCGGGCATGGCGGGCCTCAAGGAACGCGCCAAGACTTTGGTGGAACTGGCTGAAAACGCTACGTTCTACGTCCGCCAGCGGCCGTTGCCGTTGGACGAGAAGGCGGCCAAGCTGCTCGACGCCGAGGGGCGTGCCGTGTTGGCCGCGCTGGCCGCGCGTTATCGGGTGATCGACGACTGGAGCCAGGAAACCCTGGAAGAGGTCGCCCGCCAAATGGCGGAGGAGACCGGCACGAAGTTGGGCAAGCTGGCCCAGCCGTTGCGGGCCGCCCTCGCCGGCCAGGCGGTGTCGCCGCCAATTTTCGAGGTGATGCGTGTACTGGGCAAGGCGGAATCGCTGGCCCGCATCGGGGATGTGCTGGGAGAAGACCAACAGGGAAAGGACGCCGTGGGCTAACCAGCGGCGAAACGCAAACCGACAAACAGGGAATCGCGCACCATGACGAACGCACAGAATACTGACACTCCAGCGGCGCCGCGGGAATCGGTCACCCTGACGGACAACACGTCCGGCAAGGTCTACGAGATGCCGCTTCTGTCGGGCTCGGTCGGTCCCAAGGTCATCGACATTCGCCCGCTTTATGCGCAGACCGGTTTCTTCACCTATGATCCGGGCTTCACATCGACCGGCAGTTGCGAGTCGAAGATCACCTTCATCGATGGCGACCGTGGCGTGCTGTTGCACCGCGGTTACGCCATCGAGGATCTGGCCGAACACGCCGACTTCATGGAGACGGCCTATCTTCTGCTGAAGGGCGAACTGCCCAGCGTCGCCCAGAAGTCCAAGTTCGAGAACGACATCACGCGGCACACGATGCTGCATGAGCAGATCAACTACTTCTACCGCGCCTTCCGTCGCGACGCCCACCCGATGGCCGTCATGTGCGGCGTGATGGGCGCGCTGTCGGCCTTCTATCACGACAGCCTGGACATCTCCGACCCGCATCAGCGGATGGTCGCCAGCTACCGGATGATCGCCAAGGTGCCGACCATCGCGGCCTGGGCCTACAAGTATTCGACCGGCCAGCCCTTCATGTATCCGCAGAACAATCTGAACTATGCGGAAAACTTCCTGCACATGATGTTCGCGACGCCGTGCGAACCCTACAAGGTCAATCCGGTGGTGGCGCGTGCGCTTGATCGCATCCTGATCCTGCACGCCGACCACGAGCAGAACGCCTCGACCTCGACCGTCCGTCTGGCCGGCTCGTCGGGCGCCAACCCCTTCGCCTGCATCGCGGCCGGTATCGCCTCGCTGTGGGGCCCCGCGCATGGCGGAGCGAACGAGGCGGTGCTCAACATGCTGACCGAGATCGGCTCGAAGGACCGCATTCCCGAATTCCTGGAGCGGGCCAAGGACAAGAACGATTCGTTCCGCCTGATGGGCTTCGGCCACCGGGTCTACAAGAACTACGACCCGCGCGCCAAGGTGATGCAGATCACCTGTCACGAGGTTCTGGACGAGTTGGGACTGCGCGACGAGCCCTTGCTCGAACTGGCCATGGAACTCGAGCGCATCGCCCTCGAAGATCCCTACTTCGTCGAGAAGAAGCTGTATCCGAACGTCGACTTCTATTCGGGCATCATCTTCCGCGCCATGGGCATCCCGGTTTCGATGTTCACGGTGCTGTTCGCCGTGGCCCGCACGGTCGGCTGGATCGCCCAGTGGAACGAGATGATCGAGGACCCGCATCAGAAGATCGGCAGGCCGCGTCAGCTCTACACCGGCTTCCCGCAGCGCACCTACGTGCCGCTGGACGCGCGTGGCTGAGCATCATCTGACCGACCGCGCGAAGGCGCGTCCGCAGGAGGGCTGGACGCCCTTCCCGCGGGCGCGCTTGACGCCAGCCAATGACAACCGGATATCGGCCGGATCGTTGTTGCGCCGGGCGGTCGGGCTGGCGCTGCTGGCGGCGATGGGTCTTATGGCCTGGACGATGAAGTTCAGTCCGCCTTGAGAACCACCCTGTCCCGCCCTTCCCTCTTGGCCTGATATAGCGCCGCGTCGGCGCGGGCCAGGGCGGGTTCGATGCTGGTCTCGCCGGGAAGCCATTGGGCGACGCCCAAGCTGGTCGTAAAGCCGAACGGCCCCGCCGCCGACGGAACCAGGATGCCGGCCACCTCGTGGCGAATCTTTTCGGCCACCTCGGCGGCTCCGGCCAGCGGCGTCTCCGGCAACAACACCGCGAATTCCTCGCCGCCCAAGCGGCCCAAGGCGTCGCTGGCGCGCAAGGTGGCGTGCACGGTGGCCACGAACAGCTTCAGCGCGTCGTCGCCGACGCCGTGGCCATGGATGTCGTTGACCGATTTGAAGAAATCGATATCGGCGGCCACGATGCACATCGGATGGCGATGGCGGCGGGCGCGCGACACCTCGGCATCGGCGATCTCGAACAACGAGCGCCGGTTCAGCGCGCCGGTCAGTGGATCGGTGCGGGCCAAGCGGTGCAGTTCGTGCTCAAGCGCCTTGCGCGCGGTGATGTCGCGGATGGTGGCGACCAGCAGCGGTTCTCCAGCCGCCGAAAACGAGGCCACCGTGACCTCGGACGGGAAGCGTTCGCCATCGCCGCGCATCGCCTCGCGTTCGCTGGTGAAGCCCTCGTCGCAATGCCCATCGCTTGGCGCCACGCCGTCCGGGATCAGACGGTGCAGCGCCGTGCCCACCAGGCCGGCGGCTGGAATGAGAAACATGCGCTCGGCCGCCGGATTGGCGGCGACCACCCGGCCGTCGTGGTCGATGATCAGCAGCGCGTCGCCCATCGCGTCGAGAATGGCCTTCTGGCGCGCCTGGCCGATGCGGATCTGGGTCTGCGCTTCTTCAAGCTGCTCGACCATGTCGGCCAGATTGGCGCCTTGCCGCTCCAGCGCGTCGCGCGACATCTCGATCTGGAACATGTTGTCTTGGAGATTGCGCCGGCCTTCCTCCAGTTCGCGTTCCTTGGCGACCATCTCGGTGACGTCGGCGACGATGGTGGCCATGCTGCCGGCGCGGGTCCGCCGCTGGCGCAGCAACAGATGCCGCCCGTCACGGTAGTCGAGGACCACCGTCGACAGCGGCCGCGCGTGGCTAGCCATGAAATCGGTCATCCAGGCGGCGGGGGCTTCGTCGATGTCGAGCGCCCCGCTTGCGGCCAGCGCGGCGAACACCGAGCGATAGGTTTCCCCGGCTTCCAGCGGCGTGTCGCGGCGCAGGACGTCGCGGGCGAAATCCGGGCTGCCCAGCACGCAGCGCCCGGCTTGGTTCCACAGCGCGAACCCGTCGCCCGCGAATTCCAGCCCGTCCTCGAGGGTGCTTCGCGCGCCGACCAATTCGGTGACGTTCAGCCAGACGCACAGGACGCCGCCGGTCGGCAGGCGGCGTTCGCGAATCTCCAGCCAGCTTCCATCGGCCAATTGCTGGCGGTGCGGCGCGCCACAGTCCCGATGGAGGCGCAGCCGCTCGGCAAACCACGCCTCGGGCTCGCGGGCGGCCTTCAGCCCCGCGATCTCGCCATTGTCGAGGCTCAGGCGCGCCAGTTCGGAAAAGCTCTTGCCGCTCAGATCGACGCCGTCGAAGGCGTAATGTAGCGACCGGAACGCGTCGTTGAATAGCTCAAGGCGATCTTGCGCATCGAACAGCGCCAGCGAAAAGTCGCAGGAATTGATCCAGGGCGGGGCCAACCCCCCGTATTGGCGCATTCGATCTCCCGTGCCGCCTCAAAGACGCGCCGCGTCGATTGGATCGAATTTTAGCCAAATTCGTTGGTAATGGAACCGATTTCTCAGGCGGTCGGCTTGTCGACCAAGCGGCCGTCGATTCCGTAGAGATGGCGGGCGCGGCGCTCGAAGGCCGAGACCATCACGCGCACCGCCTCGTTGAACAAGGCGCCGATCAGCTTCTGCAAGATCTTCGAATGGAATTCGAAGTCGACATAGAAGTCGATCATCGTCGCGCCGTCCTCGGTCGGCTCGAATATCCAATGGTTGTTCAGGTATTTGAACGGACCTTCGGAATAGGTGACGTCGATGCGATCGGGCCGCGACAGCACCACGCGCGAGGTGAACTTCTCGCGGATCATTTTGAAGCCGATCACCAGGTCGGCGAAGATCACGTTTCCTTCGCGCCTTTTGATCCGCGCCGCGACCGCCCAGGGCAGGAACTCGGGATAGCGCTCGACGTCGGCGACCATCTCGAAAAGCTGCTCGCGGGTGTAGGGCAGCTTGCGTTTTTCGGCGTGGGTTGGCATGCGCCCTATCCCGCCCGCATGCGGTCGCGAGCTTCCTTGAGCAGGCGGAAGTCGCGATCGGCGTGATAAGACGAGCGGGTCAAGGGCGACGCCGAGACCAGCAGGAAGCCTTTGCCCTTGGCCAACGCCCGGTACTCCTCGAACTCGTCGGGGGTGACGAAGCGGTCCACGGGGACGTGCTTGGGGGTGGGCTGCAAATACTGGCCGATGGTCAGGAAATCGACGCCGGCCGAGCGCAGATCCTCCATCACCTGCGACACCTCGCCGCGTTGCTCGCCCAGCCCGACCATGATGCCGGATTTGGTGAACAGCGTGGGCTCCTGACGCTTGACGTCGTCGAGCAGGCGCAGCGAGTTGAAATAACGCGCGCCGGGCCGAATCGAGGCGTACAGCCTGGGCACCGTTTCGAGATTGTGGTTGTAGACGTCGGGCCGGGCCCGCGCCACCGCCTGGGCGGCGCCTTCCTTGCGCAGGAAATCGGGGGTCAGCACCTCGATGGTGGTGTCGGGCGACAGGGCGCGCACCCGCTCGATCACCCGCACGAACTGCGAGGCGCCGCCGTCGTCCAGATCGTCGCGATCGACCGAGGTGACCACCACATGGGCCAGCTTCATCTCGCCGACCGCCATCGCCACGTGCTCGGGCTCCAGCGGGTCGACGGTGCCGGGCCGGCCGGTCTTGACGTTGCAGAAGGCGCAGGCCCGCGTGCAGGTGTCGCCCAGGATCATCACGGTGGCGTGGCGCTTCGACCAGCACTCGCCGACATTGGGGCAGGCCGCCTCCTCGCAAACGGTGTGCAGGTCCAGGCGGCGCATCAATTGGCGCGTCTCGGCCCACTCGCGCGAAGTCGGCGCCTTGACCCGTATCCACGAGGGCTTGCGTAGCGGCTCTTTGGTCTGATCCGGTTCGCTCATCGGGAGTCTACTTTCGGGTGTCCTGACTTCTAGAAATGGACGGCCCTCCCCCAGGCGTCAAGCACGGACTCGTGCATCATCTCGGAAAGCGTCGGATGCGGGAAGATCGTGTGCATCAACTCGGCCTCGGTGGTCTCCAAAGTCTTGGCGATGCCGTAGCCCTGGATCAGTTCGGTGACCTCGGCGCCGATCATGTGGGCGCCCAGCAATTCGCCGGTCTTGGCGTCGAACACCGTCTTGATCATTCCCTCGGTCTCTCCCAAGGCGATCGCCTTGCCATTGCCGACGAAGGGGAAGCGGCCGACTTTCACCTCATGGCCTTTGGCGCGCGCCTTGGCCTCGGTCAGGCCGATGCTGGCGATCTGCGGATGGCAGTAGGTGCAGCCGGGAATGCGCGACACGTCGAGCGGTTGGACATGGTCGAGCCCGGCGATCTTTTCGACGCAGATCACGCCCTCGTGGCTGGCCTTGTGGGCGAGCCAGGGTGGAGCGGTGACGTCGCCGATCGCGTAAACGCCCGGCTCGCCGGTACGCAGGAACGGGTCGGTGCGAATGTGGCCTTTCTCGAGGACCACGCCGGTGCCTTCCAGCCCCAGCCCCTCGACATTGGCGGTGATGCCCACCGCGACGATCACCCGGTCGAAGGCGGCCGTGGTGCCGGCGCCATTCGCCTCGATGGTGGCCTGCGCCCGGTCGCCGGCCTTCTCAAGCCGCGACACCTTGCCGCCGGTGATGATCTTCATGCCCTGTTTTTCGAATGATTTCCGGGCGATGGCCGAGATTTCCTCATCCTCGACCGGCAACACGCGGTCGAGCATCTCGACGATCGTCACATCGGCGCCCAGGGCGTTGAAGAAGCTGGCGAATTCGATGCCGATGGCGCCCGAGCCGATGACCAGCAGAGATTTCGGCATGGTGTCGGGAACCAGCGCCTCGCGATAGGTCCACACCAGCTTGCCGTCGGGCTCGAGGCCGGGCACCAGGCGGGCGCGGGCGCCGGTGGCCAGGATGATGTGGGGCGCGGTCAGGGTGGCGACCGCCTTGCCGTCCTTCTCGACCTCGACCCGGCCCTTGCCGCCCAGGCGGCCCTGGCCGTCGAACACCGTCACCTTGTTCTTCTTGAGCAGATGCTTGACGCCGCCCTGCAATTGCCCGGCGACGCCGCGCGAGCGCTTGACGATGGCGGCCAAGTCGAAGCCGGCCTTTTCGACCGACAGGCCGTAGCTCGCCGCGTGCTTCATGGTGCGCCAGACGTCGGCCGAGCGCAGCAGCGCCTTGGTCGGAATGCAGCCCCAGTTGAGGCAGATGCCGCCCAGATTCTCGCGCTCGACGACGGCGGCGCGCAGGCCCAGTTGGGCGGCGCGAATCGCCGCGACGTAGCCGCCGGGGCCGCCGCCGATGACGATCAGATCAAACGAGGTTTCGGCCATCGTGGAGTCTCC
>JADFZP010000125.1 GCA_015232485.1 Alphaproteobacteria bacterium | reverse complement strand
GGAAGACGGCATGAAGCGCTTGGCATTGGCGTTGGCGGCGGTTCTGGCGCTGGCGGCGCCCGCCTGGGCGGCGCCGCCCAGGGACATGCTGGTGATGGCGTGGCGGATCGACGACATGATCGGGTTGGACCCGGCCGACGCGTTCGAGCTGACCACGCTGGAGGTGATCCCGCAGATCTATGACCGGCTGGTCGAATACGATCCGGCCGACGTGACCCGCATCCGGCCGATGCTGGCCGAATCCTGGACGGTGTCCGAGGACGGGCGGGTGTTCACCTTCACCCTGCGCGACGATGTGCGGTTTCATTCCGGCGCGTCGATGACCGCCGAGGACGTGGTGTTCTCGTTGCGCCGGGCGATCAAGGTGGCGCGCGCGCCGGCCGCGTTGCTGGGCCAGCTTGGCTGGACGCCCGCGACGGTCGATCGCATGGTGCGGGTGGGCGCCGGGCCGCGCTCGGTGGTGATCGAGACCGATCGGCCCTACGCGCCGGCCTTCGTGCTTTATCTGCTGACCGCCGACGTGGCCTCGGTGCTGGAGTCCGCGCTGGTGATCGGCAATCAGGTGAACGGCGATCTGGGGCAGGGTTGGCTCAAGACCAACTCGGCCGGATCGGGGCCGTTCAAGCTGCGCCAGTGGAAGCCGGCGGAAAGCGTGCTGCTCGATCGCCATGACGATTATTGGCGCGGCGCGCCGCCAATGAAGCGGGTGGTGCTGCGCCACATTCCCGAGGCGGCGACCCAGCGGCTTTTGCTTGAAAAGGGCGACGTCGACGTGGCGCGCAATCTGACGCCCGAGCAGGCGCGCGGCCTGCGCGCCGATCCGGCGATCAAGATCGGCGCGGCGCGCAAAAGCAATGTCTGGTATCTCAGCCTCAATCAAAAGCGCGGGCCGCTGGCCAAGCCCGAGGTGCGGCAAGCCTTTCGTCACCTGATCGATTACGAGGCGATCCGCTCGACCATTCTGGAAGGCCACGCCCTGGTCCGCCAATCCTTCCTGCCCGAGGGATTCTTGGGCGCCATCGACGACAAGCCCTTCGCCTACGATCTCGACAAGGCCAAGGCGCTGCTCGCCAAGGCCGGCTATGCGGACGGCTTCACGGTGACCATGGACGTGCGCAACGCGGCGCCCACCACCGATCTCGCCCAGGCCATCCAGGCGGGGGCGGGGGCGGCGGGCATCCGCATCGAGATCGTGCCGGGCGACGGCAAGCAGGTATTGACCAAGTACCGCGCCCGCAACCACGACCTTTATATCGGCCAGTGGTCGGCCGATTACCAAGACCCGCACACCAACGCCGACGCCTTCGCGGCCAACGCCGACAACGGCGAAAGCGCCATCGTCAAGTCTCTGGCTTGGCGCAACGCCTGGGACATCCCCGAGATGACCAAGGCCACCTTTGCCGCCCTGATCGAGCGCGACCCCTCCAAGCGCGCCGCCGCCTATGGCGCGATCCAGCGCGCGCACCAGGCGGATTCGCCCTTCGTCCTGATGTTCCAGGAGGTCGAGGTGGTCGCCCAGCGGGCCGATCTCGACGGCATCGTCTGGGGGCCGGCGATCGAGACCAATCTGTATTGGAAGGCCGCGAAGAGGCAGCCGTGACGCGTTCCTCCCGCCTCGCCGGATGGCTGCTGTCGCTGGCGCTGACCGCGCTGGGCCTGATGCTGGTCACCTTCCTGATCGGCAGGGTGATGCCGATCGATCCGGTGCTGGCGGCGGTCGGCGACCGGGCCGGGGCCGACGTCTATGACCGGGTACGCGTCGAGTTGGGGCTGGATCAGCCGCTGTGGCGGCAGTTCCTGACCTATGTGGGCCAAGTGGCGCGCGGCGATCTGGGCCATTCCACGCTCACCGCGCGGCCGGTGCTGGAAGACATCGCGCGGGTCTTCCCGGCGACCCTGGAACTGGCGACCTGCGCCATGCTGATCGGCACCGCGCTGGGCATTCCGGCCGGCGTGCTGGCCGCCACGCAGGGCGGGCGCTGGCCCGATCATGTGGTGCGGGTGATCGGGCTGGCCGGCTATTCGGTGCCGATCTTCTGGCTGGGGCTGATGGCCCTGCTGCTGTTCTACGCGCGGCTCGACTGGGCGCCGGGGCCGGGACGCATCTCCGCCCATTTCGAGGGCGTGGTCGAGCCGGTCACCGGCTTGATCCTGATCGACGCCCTGCTGGCCGGCGAGACCGAGGTGTTCCGCGACGCGCTGGCCCATCTGGCGCTGCCGGCCCTGGTGCTGGGCCTGTTCAGCATGGCCTATGTCAGCCGCATGACGCGCGGCCTGATGCTCGAGCAACTGGGCCAGGATCACATCGTCACGGCGCGCGCCAAGGGCCTGTCCGAGGCGCGCGTGGTGTGGCGCCACGCGCTGGGCAACGTGGCGGTGCCGCTGGTCACCGTGGTGGCGCTGTCCTGGGCCAATCTGCTGGAGGGCAGCGTGCTGACCGAGACGGTGTTCGCTTGGCCGGGCTTGGGGCTTTACCTCACCAATTCGCTGCTCGGCGCCGACATGAACGCGGTGTTGGGCGGCACGCTGGTGGTCGGCGCCATCTTCGTCGGGCTGAACCTGTTGTCGGACCTGTTGTATCGGCTGCTCGATCCGCGGGCGGCGGGATGAGCGCCCGGGGCTGGCTGCTGTCCGACGCGCCCACCTCGCGCTGGCAGGCGCGGGCCGGGCGCGCCTATGCCGGATGGCTGGCGCTGTCGCGCAACCGCCTCGCCATGGTCGGGCTGGCGATCGTCGGCGGGCTGGTGGTGGTGGCGGCGCTGGCGCCGTGGCTGGCGCCCTATCCGCCCGATCTGGCCGATCTCGGCGCAAGGCTGCGTCCGCCCTCGGCGGCGCATTGGCTGGGCACCGACGAGATGGGACGCGACATCCTGTCGCGGCTGTTGCACGGGGCACGGCTGACCTTGTGGATCGTCGCGGTGGTGGCGGTGACGGCGGCGCCGGCCGGGCTGGTGATCGGCACGGTGGCGGGGCAGGCGGGGGGCTGGCTCGACACCGTCCTGATGCGGCTGACCGACGTGTTCCTGGCCTTTCCCAAGCTGATCCTGGCGCTGGCCTTCGTGGCGGCGCTGGGGCCGGGGATCGAGAACGCCGTGCTGGCCATCGCGCTGACCTCGTGGCCGCCCTATGCCCGCGTCGCCCGCGCCGAGGCGTTGACCCTGCGCCATGCTGATTACATCGCGGCGGCCCGGCTGTACGGCGCCTCGCCGGCCCGCATCGTGCTCGGCCATGTGGTGCCGATGTGCCTGCCCTCGGTGGTGGTGCGGGTGTCGCTCGACATGGCGGGGATGATCCTGGCGGCGGCCGGGCTGGGTTTTCTTGGGCTGGGCGCCCAGCCGCCGATGCCGGAATGGGGGGCGATGGTGTCGACCGGGCGGCGCTTCATCCTGGAGCAATGGTGGGTGGCGGCCATGCCGGGGCTGGCGATCTTCACGGTCAGCCTGGGCTTCAACCTGCTGGGCGACGGGCTGCGCGACGTCTTGGACCCGCGCGGCCGATGACCGCGCTGCTCGACATCGAGGATCTGCGAATCGGCTGGCCCGGCCCCCACGGCCCGGTCGAGGGGGTGCGCGGCGCCACCCTGTCGATGGGCCGCGAGCGTCTGGGCGTGGTGGGCGAGTCCGGCTCGGGCAAGTCCTCGATCGGGCGCGCCGTGCTGGGGCTGGTGGCGCGGCCGGGGGTGGTGACCGCCAAGCGGCTGGCCTTCGACGGCATCGATTTGTTGGGGCTGCCGCCGGCCGGGTTCCGCGCCTTGCGCGGCCGGCGAATCGGCCTGATCCTTCAAGACCCGCGCCACTCGCTCAATCCGGTGATGCGGGTCGGCGAGCAGATCGCCGAGGTGTGGCGCGGCGCCAGCCGGGCCGAGGCCCGCCGCCGCGCCATGGCGATGCTGGAGGCGGTGCGCATCGACGACCCCGAGCGGGTCTATCGGCTTTATCCGCACCAGATCTCGGGGGGGATGGGCCAGCGCGTGATGATCGCCATGATGCTGGCGCCCGAACCCGACCTGCTGATCGCCGACGAGCCGACCTCGGCGCTCGACGCCGCCTTGCGCGCCCAGGTGCTGGGCTTGATGGACGAGTTGTGCGCGCGGCGCGGCACCGGGCTTTTGCTGATCAGCCACGATTTGCCGATGGTCGCCGGCTTCTGCGATCGGGTGGCGGTGATGTATGCCGGCCGCGTGGTCGAGACGCTGCCCGCCGCCGACCTGCCGCGCGCCGCCCATCCCTACACGCGCGGCCTGCTGGCCTGCCTGCCGCGCCCGGACTTGATCGGCGGCCCGCTGCCCACCCTGATCCGCGACCCCGCCTGGGCCGAGCCGCCATGATCCGGGTCGAGGGCCTTTCCTTGAGCCTGGGCGGCAAGCGCATCCTGGAGGACGTGTCCTTCGCGGTGCCCAAGGGCCAGTGCTTCGGACTGGTCGGCGAGTCCGGCTCGGGCAAGTCGACCGTGCTGCGCTGCCTGGCCGGCTTGCAGAAAGGGTGGTCGGGCCAAGTCGCCATCGGCGGGCCTTGCCAGATGGTGTTCCAAGACGCGCTCGGCGCGCTGCATCCGCGCCACACCGTCGATCGCGCCCTGGCCGAGCCGCTGGCCGCGCATCGCCTCGCCAATCGTGAAGCGCGCATCGCCCGCGCCCTGGCCGAGGTCGGGCTGGGGCCGGACCTGCGCTTCCGCCTGCCGCATCAGCTTTCCGGCGGCCAGCGCCAGCGGGTGGCGATCGCCCGCGCCTTGATCCTGGCGCCCAGCGTGCTGCTGCTCGACGAGCCGACCGCCGCGCTCGATCTTTCGGTGCAGGCCGAGATCATCAACCTGTTGGATCGCCTGCGCCGCGAACGCGCCCTGACCAGCATCCTGGTCAGCCACGACGCGGCCGTGGTGGCGCATCTCTGCGATGGCGCGGCGACCATGGCGAATGGTCGTTTGGAATATCGAATTGGGTAGAAAACCTTCCCGGAAGGCGCATACTCGACCTTGACGGGCGTCAAGTCCGCAACCCCGCATAGACGGGGCGACGTGTAGGGTGGGAGGTTCACATGAAGGCTTTGCGCATCAAACCCAAGCTGGTGGCCGCGTTCTTGGCCGTTGGCCTGATCCCGTTCGGCATAGCCGGTTTCGTAGCGGTCGACCAAGCCGGGAAGGCGCTCGACAGCCAAGCCTTCTCCCAGTTGGAGAGCGTGCGCGCCATCAAGGGCGCCCAGATCGAGCGCTTCTTCGCCAACACCCAGAACGACATGAAGGTGCTGGTCGAGACCCTGTCGACCCTGCGCCGCGAGGCCTTCGCCAAGCTGTCGGCGGTGCAAAGCATCAAGAAAAGCCAGATCGAGCAGTATTTCCAGCGCATCCAGATCAATCTGGCGATCATGGCCAAGAACCCCACCACGGTGCGGGCGATCGGCGAATTCAGTCAAGCCTTCGCGGCCGGCGGCGACAAGACCGGCGGCGCGGAATGGACGGCGGTCGAGCGAACCCTGGGGCCGGTCTTTTCCAATCTGCTGAAGGAGGACGGCTATTACGACGTCTTCCTGATCACCGCCGCCGGCGACGTGGTGTTCACCGCCGCCAAGGAGCCGGATCTGGGGCAGAACCTGCTGACCGGCCCGCTGAAGGACAGCGGCTTGGCCAAGGCGTTCCGCGACTCGGCCCAGCGGAAGGTGGGCTTCGCCGATCTGGCGCCCTACGCGCCGTCGAACAACGAGCCGGCCGCCTTCCTGGCCACCCAGATCAACGACGCCGCCGGCAAGCGGATCGGGGCGGTGGCGGTGCAGATCCCGGTCAATCAGATCGACTCGATCATGCAGGAGCGCACCGGGATGGGGCGCACCGGCGAGACCTATCTGGTCGGCGCCGACAAGCTGATGCGGTCGAACTCCTTCCTCGATCCCACCAATCATTCGGTCAAGGCGTCGTTCGCCGATCCGTCCAAGGGCAAGGTCGACACCGAGGCCAGCCGCGAGGCGCTGTCCGGCAAGGCCGACAGCGACTTGCTCCTCGACTACAACGGCAATTGGGTCTTGTCGTCCTATGCGCCGCTTGACGTGTTCGGCACGCGCTGGGCGATTCTGGCCGAAATCGACGCGGCCGAGGCGTTCTTGCCCACCACCACCACGGATGAGGATTTCTACAAGCGCTATATCGACCTTTACGGTTATTACGATCTGTTCCTGATCGACCCCGACGGCACCGCCTTTCACACCGTGGCGCGCGAACCCGACTACCAGTCCAATCTGGTGAACGGGCCGTTCAAGGACTCGAACTTTGGCGTCCTGGTGCGCAAGGTGATGGAGACCAAGAGCATTGGGCTTGCCGATTTCGCGCCCTACGCGCCGTCGAAGGGCGAGCCGGCGGGGTTCATGGCGGCGCCGGTGCTGCACGAGGGCGAAGTCGAACTGGTGGTCGGGCTGCAACTCTCGCTGAAGGCGATCAACGCCATCATGCAGGAGCGCGTCGGCATGGGCGCCACCGGCGAAACCTATCTGGTCGGCGGCGACAAGCTGGTGCGGTCGGATTCGTTCCTCGACCCGAAGGGCCAACCCGTCGCTCCCCCGTCCGCCAACCCCTCGACGGGCAAGGTCGACACGGTGGCGAGCCGCAACGCGCTGGCCGGCAAGACCGCGTCCGAGATCATCATCGACTACAACGGCAACCCGGTGCTGTCGTCCTATGCGCCGATCCGGGTCGGCGAGTTCGGCTGGGCCTTGATCGCCGAAATCGACGTGGCCGAGGCGGAAGGGCCGGTCCTCGCGCTGGAGATGCTGATGGCGGCGATCGGCGGCGTGGGCGTGCTGGTGATCGCCGGTCTCGGGCTGGGCATGGCCCGCTCGATCGCCAATCCCGTGGTGGCGATGACCGGGGCGATGCAACGCTTGGCCCATGGCGATCTGGCCGTCTTGGTGCCGGCGCGCGGGCGCCCCGACGAGATCGGCGAGATGGCCGCGGCGGTCGACGTCTTCAAGGAGAACGCCATAAGGGTCAAGAAATTGCAGGCCGAGCAGGAGGATCTCAAGCGCCAAGCCGAGGCCGACCGCCGGGCCGCCATGCACGAGTTGGCCGGCGGTTTCGAGGCCAGCGTGCGCGGCATCGTGCATGTCGTCTCGTCGTCGGCCACCGAATTGCAGGGCTCGGCGCAGGCGCTTTCGGCGGTGGCCGAGCAGACCATCCGTCAGGCCACGGCCGTCGCGGCGGCCTCGGAGCAGGCCTCGGCCAATGTCCAGACGGTGGCCTCGGCGGCTGACGAGCTATCCAGTTCGGTCAGCGAGATCGGCCGGCAGGTGACCCATTCGGTCAAGGTGTCGCGCGGCGCGGTCGAACAGGCCGACCGGGTCACCGTGCTGGTTCGCGGGCTGGCCAGCGCCGGCCAGAAGATCGGCGACGTCGTCAATCTGATCAACGACATCGCCAGTCAGACCAATCTGCTGGCGCTGAACGCCACCATCGAGGCGGCGCGGGCCGGCGACGCCGGCAAGGGCTTCGCGGTGGTCGCCAACGAGGTGAAAAGCCTGGCCAATCAGACGGCCCGCGCCACCGATGAGATTTCGGCGCAAATCCTGGCGGTGCAGTCGGCGACCAACGAATCGGTGGCGGCGATCCACGAGATCACCGTGACCATCGGCCAGATCAGCGAGATCGGCGGCGCCATCGCCGCGGCGGTCGAACAGCAGGGCGCCGCCACTCACGAGATCGCCCGCAATGTCGAAGAGGCCGCCTCGGGCACCGCCGAGGTGTCGCGCAACATCGCGGGGGTCAACGAATCCTCGGCCGAGACCGGGCGGGCCTCGGCCCAGGTGCTGGACGCGGCGGGCGAGTTGTCGGTCCAGGCCGAGAACCTCAGGGAAGACGTCGACCGCTTCATCGCCTATATTCGTCAGGCTTAGGAGGCATCATGGAACTGCAAATCCGCACCGCCCAGGGCGCCAGGGAAGTGGTCATGTCGGGCCGAATGACCTTCGCCGACCACGCCACCATGCGCAATCTGGTCGCCCAATTCGAACAGCCCGGCTGGGAGCGCATCGTGCTCGACATGGCGGGGCTCGAATTCATCGACTCGGCCGGGCTGGGCATGCTGCTTTTGGCCCGCGACACCGCCGCGCGCCGCAAGGCCACGCTGTCTTTGCGCGGGGCGCGCGATCAGGTCGAACGCATCCTCAAGGTGGCCCGTTTCGACGCCCTGTTCGCG
>JADFZP010000124.1:6456-8185 GCA_015232485.1 Alphaproteobacteria bacterium | reverse complement strand
GCGCCCTTTCCGGCCAGCCGCATGCCGCGGATGATGCGGGCGACGAACCAGATGGCCCAGGCGCCGATCTCGGCCGCCGCGGCGAAGGTGGTTGGCGAGACCACGAGCACGATCAGGGCGCTTGCGCCGAACAGCAGCGTGCCGATGAACGTGCCGATCTGGTAAACGTAATGGCTGCGCACCCAGTCCGGGCCCTCGGCGCGGTTCCAGAAGGCCAGCGCGGCCCCGACCACCAGGGCCGGCGACAGCGGAATGCCCACCAGATAAAGCAAATAGATCAAATGGGCGAGGCGCCCATCGACGGGATCGTGGACGGGATTTTCGATGGTCTGCTCGGTCACGCTTGATCCTCCTAAGCCCCGGACGGGGCGCGAGTGTAACTGTTTTGCCCTTGCGCGCCATGGCCGTTTGCGATAATGCAGCCGCTGACGGAGGTTCGCCGATCATGTCGATGCACGACCGCGTTTTCGCCCCTTTCCTTTCCGGCGCCCGCCTGGGCTTCGCGGGGACGGTGCGCGCCGTCGCCATCACGACCACGACCACTACGACCAAGACCGCGGGATAGTGCGGGCCGGCCGTTCGCGTTTTCGACGAAAAGGCCCGCGAGACTTCCGCGGGCCTTTTCGTTTGGGCGCGGAAGCCGGGTCAAGCACACATAGGGAGCAGGTGAAACATGGGCTATAAAGTCGCAGTGATCGGGGCCACCGGCAATGTGGGCCGGGAGATGCTGTCCATCCTGGCCGAACGGCGATTCCCGGTCGACGAGGTGGTGGCGCTGGCCTCGGCGCGTTCGGTCGGCAAGGAAGTGTCGTTCGGCGAAAAGACGGTGCTGAAGGTCAAGGACCTCGCCACCTTCGACTTCAAGGGGTGCGACATCGCCCTGTCGTCGCCGGGCGGCGCCATCTCGGCGCAGCACAGCCCGCGCGCCGCGGCGGCCGGTTGCGTGGTGATCGACAACACCTCGCATTTCCGCATGGACCCCGACGTGCCGCTGGTGGTGCCCGAGGTCAATCCGGGCGCCATCGCCGGCTACAAAAAGCGCAACATCATCGCCAACCCCAACTGTTCGACCATCCAGATGGTGGTGGCGTTGAAGCCCCTGCACGACATCGCCCGCATCAAGCGGGTGATCGTCGCCACCTACCAGTCGGTGTCGGGCGCCGGCAAGGAAGGCATGGACGAGCTGTTCGAGCAGACCCGCGGCATCTATGTCAACGACGCCCTGAAGAAAGAGAAGTTCACCAAGCAGATCGCCTTCAACGTCATCCCGCATATCGACGTCTTCATGGACGACGGGTCGACCAAGGAGGAATGGAAGATGATGGCCGAGACCCGCAAGATCCTCGACCCCGACATCGCCGTTCACGCCACCTGCGTGCGCGTGCCGGTGTTCATCGGCCATTCCGAATCGATCAATGTCGAGTTCGAGAAGCCGCTGGGCGAGGACGAGGCGCGCGAGGCGCTGCGCGCCACCGAGGGCGTCACGGTGATCGACATGCGCGCCTCCGAGGGTTACGTCACCCCGGTCGAATGCGCGGGCGAGGACAACGTGTTCGTCAGCCGCATCCGCAAGGATCCCACCGTGAAGAACGGCCTGGCCTTCTGGGTGGTGGCCGACAATCTGCGCAAGGGCGCCGCCCTGAACGCGGTGCAGATCGCCGAAGTGCTGGTCCGCGACCATTTGCGGAAATAGCGAGGGTTAACCCGGCGAGCGGTTTCGCTCGCCGGG
>JADFZP010000124.1:0-6356 GCA_015232485.1 Alphaproteobacteria bacterium | reverse complement strand
CACATGTGTAGTACGCGGCCGTGACGCGGGCAAGGGCTCGTATGCGACGTCGCCTTACTTCGGATTGAACAGCGAATTGATTTCCGCCTGGCTCATGGGAGTGTCCATGGCGGGCTGGTCGGCGCCCTGCGTCTTTCCCCGCTTGTCGTCGCCCATGAATTCGTCCTTGCGCCGACGCCGGTCGGGGCCGAAGAAGCGCTTGGTGCGCACGAAGTTCCGCGGCTTGTCGATCACCGCGACCAGCCGGCTGTAAAGCGCCTTGGCCGACAGCGGCTTGACCAGGAATTCATTAATCCCCGAATCGCGCGCCTGGAACACCTTGCGCCGCTCGGCGAAGGCCGAGATCATGATGATCGGCACGAAGGGATTGGGACTGTCGCCCGAGTTCCGCAGCATGCGGGTCAATTCGACCCCGTCGAGCGGCGACATCACCCAGTCGGTCACCAGGATGTCGCACACGCGCTCCTGCATCAGTTCCAAAACCTCGGCGCCATCGCGGGCCTCGCGGATCTTCTTGCAGCCGAACGCCATCAACATGGCGCGCACGAGGCTACGCATGTGTTCGTTGTCGTCGGCGAGTATAATGTCGACCTGATCGAGTATCAGCGCCTTGCCCATACCGTCGCAATTACCACAATTTCGCATCGAATTCCATATGATGAGGTGGGGAAGCGGAGTGGCCAGGGCCGGCCTCGCGTTTTCCCGGCCCGGCGAACCGTTCATGATGTTGCGCCGCACACGCGCCTTCACTAACGTGTCGCCTCGTCCGTCGCATGGAGAACAGGCCCCATGGCAAGAGCCCCCGCACGCCCCCGCCGCAGCATCCTTTATATGCCCGGTTCCAACGCCCGCGCCCTGGACAAGGCGCGCGGGCTGGCCGCCGACGGCCTGATCTTCGATCTCGAGGACGCCGTCGCCCCCGACGCCAAGGACGAGGCGCGCCGTCTGGTGGTGGCCGCCCTGGCCGAGGGCGGCTACGGCCGCCGCGAAATCCTGGTGCGGGTCAACGGGCTGGGCACCCCCTGGGGCCACGCCGATCTGGTCGCCGCGGCCGGCTCGCGGGCCAACGCCGTCCTGCTGCCCAAGGTCGAGAGCGCCGACATGGTGCGCCAGGCCGAGACCATCCTGGCCGCCGCCGGCGCGCCCGACGACATGCTGATCTGGTGCATGATGGAGACGCCGCGCGGCATCCTGCGCGCCGAGGAGATCGCCCTGGCCAGCCCGCGGGTCGGCGGCTTCGTGATGGGCACCTCGGACCTCGCCAAGGATCTGCATTGCGCCCACACCCGCGAGCGCCTGCCGCTTTTGACCAGCCTGGGCCTGTGCCTGCTGGCGGCCCGCGCCCACGGGCTGGCGATCGTCGACGGGGTGCATCTCGACCTCGCCGACGACGAGGGCTTCGCCTTCTCGTGCCGCCAGGGCGTCGAAATGGGCTTCGACGGCAAGACGCTGATCCATCCCAAGACCATCGAGGCGGCCAACCAGGCCTTCGCCCCCGCCCAGGCCGAGATCGCCTGGTCGCTTCGCCTCATCGAGGCCCACGCCGAGGCCGGCCGGGCCGGCAAGGGCGTGGTGGTGGTCGACGGCCGTCTGGTCGAGAACCTGCACGTCGAGAACGCCCGCCGCATCGTCGCCCTGGCCGAGGCGATCGCCGCTTTGGAACAGGGGAGCTGACCATGTCGAAGACCAATCCGGGCAATTTCTTCGAGGATTTCCAGCTTGGCCGCGAGATCGTCCACGCCACGCCGCGCACCCTGACGACCGGCGACGTGGCGCTGTACACCGCCCTGACCGGCGGCCGCTTCGCGCTGGCCTCGTCGGACGAGTTCGCCCGCGCGCTGGGTTTCCCCGCCGCCCCGGTCGACGATCTGCTGGCCTTCCATGTGGTGTTCGGCAAGACGGTTCCCGACGTGTCGCTGAACGCGGTCGCCAATCTGGGCTACGCCGACGGCCGCTTCGGCGCGCCGGTCTATCCCGGCGACACCCTGCGCACCGTCTCGACGGTGATCGGGTTGAAGGAGAACTCGAACCGCCAGACCGGCGTGGTCTATGTCCGCTCGACCGGCACCAACCAGCGCGGCGAGATGGTCGTCGAGTATGTGCGCTGGGTGATGGTGCGCAAGCGCGACAAGGACAGCCCCGCCCCCGCCGAGGTGGTTCCCGACCTGCCCCGCGCGGTCTCGGCCGACCGGCTGGTGGCGCCGCCCTTCGAGTCGTGGGACGCCACCCTGGCCGGCTCGCCCCATCTGTGGGACGACTACCAGCCGGGCGAGCGCATCGACCATGTCGACGGCATGACCATCGAGGAGGCCGAGCACGCCATGGCGACCCGGCTTTACCAGAACACCGCCAAGGTGCATTTCAACCAGCACACCGAGAAGGAGGGCCGCTTCGGCCGGCGCCTGATCTATGGCGGCCACATCATCAGCCTGGCCCGCGCCCTGTCCTTCAACGGCCTGGGAAGCGCGGTCAAGCTGGCGGCCATCAATGGCGGCCGCCACGTCGCCCCGACCTTCGCGGGAGACACCATCTACGCCTGGTCGGAGGTGCTCGAGCGGATGGAGATCCCCGGCCGCGCCGATGTCGGCGGCTTGCGTCTGCGCACCGTCGCGCTGAAGGACGAACCGGCCGGCGGCTTCGCCTTCAAGGACGAGCGGGGCGAGCATCACCCGGCGGTGGTGCTGGACTTCGACTATACGGTGCTGATGCCCCGTCGCGCGAAGACACATGGCTGATCTGCGCGTGCTGCATCGCACCACCCCGCTTGGGTGGGGGATTTATGGCCAAAATCCTAAGTAATTAGAGGATTTGCATATGACCACCCCCGCCCTGGGGGTGGCCCCCACCCGTTGACTTGAGCGCGTCGAAGGGCTAAACGAGTTGCGGTGCCGCATAACGAGGCAGCCCGTTTCGTCCCTGGCGAAAGGCTTATCCATGTCACAGCCGAACCGGCCGCTGTCGCCGCATTTGCAGGTGTACCGGCCCCAGCTCACGTCGCTTCTGTCGATCACCCATCGCGCCACCGGCGTGACGCTGGCCATCGGCACGGCGCTGCTCGCCTGGTGGCTGGGCGCCGCGGCTTACGGCCCCGCCGCCTACGCCACGGCGCAGGGCTTCATGGGCTCGTGGCTGGGCGTGCTGATCCTGATGGGATTTTCGTTCTCCCTGTTCTACCACCTCTGCAACGGCATCCGGCATCTGCTGTGGGACGCCGGCTGGGGTTTCGAGATCGAGCAGACATATCGGTCCGGTTACACGGTCCTGGCGGCGTCGGGCGCACTGACGCTGCTGTCCTGGATCGTCGGCTTTTCGCGCTAGGAGGATCGATGATGTCGATGCGCTCGTCGCTCGGCCGCGTGCGCGGCCTGGGCTCGGCCAAGGAAGGCGCCGGCCATTGGTGGGTCCAAAGGCTGACCGCCATCGCGCTGGTTCCGCTCAGCCTGTGGTTCGTGATTTCGGTGATCGGCCTGATCGGGGTCGACCACGCCGCCCTCCGGGCTTGGATGGGCTTGCCGGGCAACACCGCCATGATGGTGCTGTTCCTGGGCACCTTGTTCCACCACGCGCAACTCGGCGCGCAGGTCGTGATCGAGGACTATGTGCATGGTGAAGCGGCCAAGACGGCCGGGATCATCACCGTGAAGCTGCTGGCTTGGGCGCTTGGCGTCTTCAGCATCGTGGCGGTCCTCAAGGTGGCTTTCGGAGGCTGAACGAGATGGCATCCTACAAGATCATCGACCACACCTATGACGTGGTGGTCGTTGGCGCCGGCGGCGCCGGACTTCGCGCGACGTTCGGCATGGTGGCGGCCGGCTTCAAGACGGCCTGCCTGACCAAGGTGTTCCCGACCCGCAGCCACACCGTGGCGGCGCAAGGCGGCATCGGCGCGGCGCTGGGCAACATGGCCGAGGACAATTGGCGCTGGCACATGTACGACACCGTCAAGGGGTCGGACTGGCTGGGCGACCAGGACGCCATCGAATACATGTGCCGCGAGGCGGTGCCCGCCGTCTACGAGCTGGAACATTTCGGCGTGCCCTTCTCGCGCACCGAGGACGGCCGCATCTATCAGCGCCCGTTCGGCGGCCACATGCGCGATTTCGGCAAGGCCCCGGTGCAGCGCGCCTGCGCCGCCGCCGACCGCACCGGACACGCCATCCTGCACGCGCTGTACCAGCAAAGCCTGAAGCACGACGCCGAGTTCTTCGTCGAATACATCGCCGTCGACCTGATCATGGACGACGAGGGCGTGTGCCGCGGCGTGGTCGCCTGGAACCTGGACGACGGCACCATGCACCGCTTCCGCGCCCAAAGCGTGGTGCTGGCCACCGGCGGCTATGGCCGGGCCTATTTCTCGTGCACCTCGGCCCATACCTGCACCGGCGATGGCCACGGGCTGGTGGCCCGCGCCGGCCTGCCCTTGCAGGACATGGAGTTCGTGCAGTTCCACCCGACCGGCATCTACGGCTCGGGCTGCCTGATCACCGAGGGCGCCCGCGGCGAGGGTGGCTACGTCACCAACTCGGCCGGCGAGCGCTTCATGGAACGCTATGCCCCCAACGCCAAGGATTTGGCCTCGCGCGACGTGGTCAGCCGCGCCATGACCATCGAAATCCGCGAGGGCCGGGGCGTCGGCGACGCCAAGGACCACATCCATCTGCACCTTGAGCATCTGGGTGCCGAGACCCTGAATTTGCGCCTGCCCGGCATCTCGGAGACGGCCAAGATCTTCGCCGGCGTCGACGTGACGCGCGAGCCGATTCCCGTGCTGCCCACCGTGCATTACAACATGGGCGGCATTCCGACCAACTACATGGGCGAGGTGCTGCGCCCGACCAAGGACAACCCGGACGCGGTGTGCCCCGGCCTGATGGCGATCGGCGAGGCGGCCTGCGTCTCGGTGCACGGCGCCAACCGCCTGGGCACCAACTCGCTGCTCGACATCGTGGTGTTCGGCCGCGCCGCCGCCTTGCGGGCCCAGGCGACCCTGAAGCCCGGCGCGGCGCAGAAGCCGCTGGCCAAGGACGCCGGCGACGAGGCCCTGGCCCGCTTCGACAAGCTGCGTCACGCCAACGGCACGCGCACCACCGCCGAAATCCGCCTGGACATGCAAAAGACCATGCAAAGCGACGCGGCGGTGTTCCGCACCTCGGCGACCCTGGCCGAGGGCTGCTCGAAGCTGGGCGCCATCGCCGCCACGCTGCCCGACATCAAGCTGTCCGACCGCTCGATGGTCTGGAACTCGGACCTCGTCGAGGCGTTGGAGCTTGAGAACCTGATGGCCTGCGCGCTGACCACCATCAAATCCGCCGAGGCGCGCAAGGAAAGCCGTGGCGCCCACGCCCACGAGGATTTCCCCGACCGCGACGACGCCAACTGGATGAAGCACAGCCTGGCCTGGGTGGACGCGGCGAACAAGGTCACGCTCGACTATCGGCCGGTGCATACCCATACGCTGACCGACGAAGTCGAGTACATCAAGCCGCAGAAGCGCGTTTACTGAACCCGAGGATCGAACCATGGTCGAATTCGCGCTGCCCGCCAACTCGCGGCCCGTCGCCGGCAAGACCTTCAAGGCCCCCGCGGGCGCCAAGCGGGTCAAGTCGTTCAAGATCTACCGCTACGACCCCGATTCGGGATCGAACCCGCGGGTCGACACCTTCGAGATCGACACGGCCGCCTGCGGCCCGATGGTTCTCGACGCGCTGAACAAGATCAAGAACGAGATCGACGCCACCCTGACGTTCCGCCGCTCGTGCCGCGAGGGCATCTGCGGCTCGTGCGCCATGAACATCGACGGCACCAACACCCTGGCCTGCCTGAAGCCGATCGAGGACGTGTCGGGTGACGTCAAGATCTATCCGCTGCCGCACATGCCGGTGGTCAAGGATCTGGTGCCCGACCTGTCGGTGCCCTACGCCCAGTACCGCTCGATCGAGCCGTGGATGAAGGCCGAAACCCCGCCCCCGCCGGATGGCGAGCGCCTGCAAAGCCCCGAGGAACGGGCCAAGCTGGACGGGCTGTGGGAATGCATCCTGTGCTTCTGCTGCCAGACCTCGTGCCCCAGCTACTGGTGGAACGGCGAGCGCTATCTGGGTCCGGCGATCCTGTTGCAGGCGGCCCGCTGGCTGCACGACAGCCGCGACGAGGCGGCCGGCGAGCGTCTGGACGCCCTGGACGACCCCTTCCGCCTGTATCGCTGCCACACCATCATGAACTGCACCAACACCTGCCCCAAGGGCCTGAACCCGGCCAAGGCGATCGGCAGCATCAAGCAGATGATGGTCGAACGCCGCTAGGCGGCCCCGCACCGCGATGACGCGAAGGGCGCCCATTTGGGCGCCCTTCGTCATTGC
>JADFZP010000123.1 GCA_015232485.1 Alphaproteobacteria bacterium | reverse complement strand
CGCTTTCGCGGGAATGACGATAAAAAACTCAGACGAACTTCACGTCGACGATCTGGTACATCTTCGAGCCGCTGGGGGTGCTGACCTCGATGGTGTCGCCCACCGTCTTGCCGATCAGGGCGCGGGCGAGCGGGGCGTGGACCGACAGGCGGCCCGATTTGATGTCGGATTCGTGGGCGCCGACCAGGGTGTAGGCGCTTTCGTCGTCGGTGTCCTCGTCGGCCAGGGTGACGGTCGCGCCGAATCGGACGATGGTGCCCGACATCGTGCTGACGTCGATCACCTGGGCGCGGCTGATCACGTCCTCCAACTCGGCGATCCGGCCTTCGGTGAAGCTTTGGCGTTCGCGCGCCGCATGGTACTCGGCGTTCTCGGACAGATCGCCGTGCTCGCGCGCCTCGGCGATGGCGCGAATGATGGCGGGCCGCTCCACGCTCTTGAGATGCTTCAATTCCAACTCGAGGCTGGCCAAACCGGCCGGCGACATCGGTATCTTTTCCATGGGGTCCCCGAGCGTGACTGGACTAACGCCGCCGGGACGGCGTTCAAAAGGAACCGATAGAATACGATTGGAGCGGGGCGACATCAAGTGCCCCACACTTCAGTGCCTCGATGGCGTCGACGGCGGCCCGCGCCCCGGCCACCGTGGTGTAGTGTGGGATGTTGATGCTTAGCGCGGTGCGCCGGATCGAGAAGCTGTCGGCGATGGCGGTGGCGCCCTCGGTGGTGTTGACGACCAACTGCACCTGACCCGACAGCATCGAGTCGACGCAGTGCGGGCGACCTTCGACGACCTTGTTGACGATGCCCACCACGATGCCGTGCTCGGACAGGTACCGCGCCGTGCCGCTGGTGGCGATCAGCTTGAAGCCCATGTCGACCAGCCGCTTGCCCAATTGCGCGGCGACCTTCTTGTCGCCCTCCTTGACCGAGATGAAGGCGGTGCCGGCCAGCGGCAGCTTGACGCCGCTGCCCAACTGGGATTTGGCGAAGGCGCGCGGGAAGTCGCTGTCGATGCCCATCACCTCGCCGGTCGATTTCATCTCCGGCCCCAGGATGATGTCGACGCCGGGGAAGCGCGAGAACGGGAACACCGCCTCCTTGACCGCGACGTGCTTGATGTCGGGGCGCTTCAATCCGAACGAGGCCAGCTTTTCGCCGGCCATCACGCGGGCGGCGATCTTGGCGATCGGCACGCCGGTCGCCTTGGCGACGAAGGGCACGGTGCGGCTGGCCCGCGGATTGACTTCGAGAATATAGATCTCGCCGTCCTTGACCGCGAACTGCACGTTCATCAGCCCGACCACTTGCAGCCCGCGGGCCAGCAGGGCGGTCTGGCGGTGCAATTCCTCGATGGTCTCGGGGGTCAGCGAGTGCGGCGGCAGCGAGCAGGCCGAGTCGCCCGAATGGATGCCGGCCTCCTCGATGTGCTCCATGATCCCCGCGACATGCACGTCGGTGCCGTCGGCGATGGCGTCGACGTCGATCTCGACGGCGTCGGACAGGTAGCTGTCGATCAGCACCGGGTTGGTGCCGGTCACGAACACCGCCTCGCGCATGTAGCGCTCGAGCTCGTCGGTGTCGTGGACGATGCGCATGGCGCGGCCGCCCAGCACGTAGGACGGGCGGATCACCACCGGATAGCCGATCCGCTCGGCGGCGGCGCGGGCCTCCTCCAGGGTATGGGCGGTGCCGTTGGCCGGCTGGCGCAGGTCAAGGCGCTGAAGCAGCTCCTGGAAGCGCTGGCGGTCCTCGGCCAGATCGATGGCGTCGGGCGAGGTGCCCAGGATCGGGATGTTGGCCTTCTCAAGGGCGGCGGCCAGCTTCAGCGGGGTTTGGCCGCCGAACTGCACGATCAGGCCCTTGACGTTGCCGCGCCGTTGCTCGACGCGCACCAGATCGATCACCGTCTCGGCGGTGAGCGGCTCGAAATACAGGCGGTCCGAGGTCTCGGGGTCGGTCGAGACGGTCTCGGGATTGCAGTTGACCATGATGGTCTCGAAGCCGGCCTCTTTCAGGGCGTAGGCGGCGTGGACGCAGCAATAGTCGAACTCGATGCCCTGGCCGATGCGGTTGGGGCCGCCGCCCAGGATCACCACCTTGTCGCGGGTGGTCGGTTCGGCTTCGCATTCCGCCGGGGCGCAGCCGTCGCCCTCGTAGCAGGAATACATGTAGGGCGTGCCCGAGGCGAACTCGGCGGCGCAGGTGTCGATGCGCTTGTAGACCGGCTTGACGTTCAAGACGTCGCGGCGGAAGGCGGTCTCGACGATGGTCTTGCCCGACAACTCGGACAGGCGCTCGTCCGAGAAGCCCATCTTCTTGAGGCGCAGCAGGCCGGGGGCGTCGATCGGCAGGCCCTTGGCGCGGACCTCCTCCTCGACGCGGACGATGTCTTCGACCTGGCGCAGGAACCAGCGGTCATAGGCGCAGGCGGCGTGGATCTCGTCGACCGAGAAGCCGGCCCGGAAGGCCTGGGCGATCAGCAGCAGGCGATCGGCGCGCGGTTGGGCGAGCGCTCCCCGGATGGCGTCGCGGCCACCCGGCACCACCACGTCGTTGAGGCCGGTGAGCCCGGTCTCCATCGAGCGCAGGCCCTTTTGCAGGCTTTCGGCGAAGCAGCGGCCGATCGACATCGCCTCGCCCACCGATTTCATCGAGGTGGTGAGCGTCGGATCGGCGCCGGGGAACTTCTCGAAGGTGAAGCGGGGGATCTTGGTGACGACGTAGTCGATGGTCGGCTCGAACGACGCCGGGGTCGAGCCGGTGATGTCGTTCATCAACTCGTCCAGGGTGTAGCCGACCGCCAGCTTGGCGGCCACCTTGGCGATCGGGAAGCCGGTCGCCTTCGAGGCCAGCGCCGACGAGCGCGACACGCGGGGATTCATCTCGATCACCACCATGCGGCCGTCGACCGGATTGACCGCGAACTGCACGTTCGAGCCGCCGGTGTCGACCCCGATCTCGCGCAGAACCGCGATCGAGGCGTCGCGCATGATCTGGTATTCCTTGTCGGTCAGCGTCAGCGCCGGGGCCACGGTGACCGAATCGCCCGTGTGGATGCCCATCGGGTCGACGTTCTCGATCGAGCAGATGATGATGCAATTGTCGGCGCGGTCGCGCACGACCTCCATCTCGAACTCTTTCCAGCCGAGCACCGATTCCTCGACCAGCACCTGATGCACCGGCGAGGCGGCCAGTCCGCCCGACACGATCTGCTCGAACTCGCCGACATTGTAGGCGATGCCGCCGCCGGTCCCGGCCAGCGTGAAGGACGGCCGGATGATCGCCGGCAGGCCGATCGCGGTCAGCGCCTCGCGCGCCTCGGCCAGCGAATGGACCATGCGGCTTTTCGGGCTTTCCAGGCCGATCTTGTCCATCGCGTCGCGGAACAGCAGACGGTCCTCGGCCTTGGCGATGACGTCGCGATTGGCGGCGATCATCTCGACGCCGTATTTCTCGAGCGTGCCGTCGTCGGCCAGCGCCATCGCGGTGTTCAGCGCGGTCTGGCCGCCCATGGTGGGCAGCAGCGCGTCGGGGCGCTCCTTCTCGATGATGCGGGTCACCATCTCGGGCGTGATCGGCTCGATATAGGTCGCGTCGGCCAGATCCGGGTCGGTCATGATGGTGGCCGGATTCGAGTTCACCAGGATCACCCGGTAACCCTCGTCGCGCAAAGCCTTGCAGGCCTGCGCTCCCGAGTAGTCGAACTCGCAGGCTTGGCCGATGACGATCGGCCCGGCGCCGATGATGAGGATCGATTTGATGTCGGTGCGCTTGGGCATCAGCTTTTGCTTTCCATCAGCGCCACGAAACGCTGGAAGAGGTGATGGCTGTCCTGTGGGCCCGGAGAGGCTTCCGGGTGGTACTGCACCGAGAAGGCGGGCTTGCCCTCGACGGCCAAGCCCTCGACCGAGCCGTCGAACAGCGAGCGGTGGGTGACCGCGACTCCGGCGGGGATCGAGGTCTCGTCGACCACGAAGCCGTGATTTTGGCTGGTGATCTCGACCCGGCCGGTGGCCAGTTCCTTGACCGGATGGTTGGCGCCGCGGTGGCCGGTTTCCATCTTGCGGGTGCGGGCGCCCAGCGCCAACCCCAGCATCTGATGGCCCAGGCAGATGCCGAACAGCGGCACGCCGGCCTGGACCAGGGCGCGGATCACCGGCACCGCGTAAACGCCGGTGGCGGCCGGATCGCCGGGGCCGTTCGACAGGAAGACGCCGTCCGGCTTGTGGCCAAGCACCTCGTCGGCGGTGGCGGTGGCCGGAACCACGGTGACGCGGCAGCCGGCGGCGGCCAGACAGCGCAGGATGTTCCGCTTGGCGCCGTAATCGATGGCCACCACATGGAAGCGCGGCGCCTCCTGGCGGCCATGGCCGCGGCCCAGGGTCCAGGTGGTCTCGTCCCAGGAATAGGTCTGGCCGCAGGTGACGCCCTTGGCGAGATCCATGCCTTCCAGCCCCGGCCATTCGGCCGCCATGCGATGCAGCGCGGGCAGATCGAACTGGCCGTCCGGCGCATGGACGATGGTGCCGTTGGGGGCGCCCAGGGCGCGGATGCGGCGCGTCAGGGCGCGGGTGTCGATGCCGGTGATCCCGGCGATGCCATGGCCGCGCAGCCAAGCGTCCAGGGGCTTGGCCGAGCGCCAGTTGCTGGGCTCGGTGACGTCGGCGCGCAGGATGCAGCCGCGCGCCGCCGGGGTGACCGATTCGACGTCCTCGGCGTTGGTGCCGACATTGCCGATATGGGGAAAGGTGAAGGTGATGATCTGGCCGGCGTAGGAGGGATCGGTCATCACCTCCTGATAGCCGGTCATCGAGGTGTTGAAGACCACCTCGCCCACGGCGGCTCCGGTGGCGCCCAATCCGCGCCCCCACACGATGGCGCCGTCGGCGAGCACGAGCGCGGCCGTGGCCCCCGGAGGACGCTGGCTGGCGGGGGGCGCTGGCATCCGGTGGTCGAGGTTCGACATGCTGTTCCTTGGCTGCGCCCCGCCGGCCGCGCGCAAGCGCCGGACGCCGCATATTTCGGCGCCGGCCGCGAAAGCGCCCGGAAAGCTGGGCATATGGCTAAAGGCAAATTGGGCGTTAAATAAGCAAATCGCCTCCCCCCGTCAAGCGTTGCCGACCCACCCGTTGGTGGAGGGCCGCCCCGGCCTTTGCCAAAGCCGGCTTTTTCGGCTAACGTCCGCGGCTAACAAGAACACCAGGAGAGTCCTCGAATGCTGCGCACACGCCTGAACGATTCCCTCAAGGCGGCGATGCTGGCCAGGGACGCCCGCACCGTGTCGACCGTACGGCTGATTCTGGCGGCGCTCAAGGATCGCGACATCGCCGCGCGCGGTCGTGGGGTGACCGAGGGCATCAGCGACGAAGACATCTTGCAGATGCTTCAATCGATGGTCAAGCAGCGTCGCGAAAGCATCGCGCTGTACGAGCAGGGTGGGCGCCTGGAACTGGCCCAGCAGGAGGCCGAGGAGATCGACATCATCGGCCGCTTCATGCCGCGCCAGCTTTCCGTCGAGGAGATGGAGGAGGCGATCGCCGAGGTCATCGCCGAGACCGGGGCCGGCGGGCTGAAGGACATGGGCCGCACCATCGCCCTGCTGCGCGAGCGCTACGCCGGGCAGATGGATTTCAGCAAGGCCAGCGCCATCGTCAAGCGTCAGTTGGGCTGAGCCCCCCGCATGGGGTTCACCCCGCAGTTCCTGGACGAGTTGCGCACCCGCGTCTCGATCGTCTCGGTGGTCGGACGCAAGGTGAAGCTGGTGCGCAAGGGGCGCGACCAGCTTGGCCTGTGCCCCTTCCACAATGAAAAGACGCCGTCCTTCACGGTCAACGACGACAAGGGCTTTTACCACTGCTTCGGCTGTGGCGCGCATGGCGACGTCATCGCCTTCGAGATGAACGCCCACGGCCTGGGCTTCCGCGAGGCGGTCGAGCGGCTGTCCGGCGAGGCCGGGCTGGAACTGCCGGTCGAAACCCCCGACGAGCGCGAACGCGCCGTCCGCGCCGCCGGCCTGCACGACGTGCTCGAGGCCGCCTGCCTGAAATACATGGAATGGCTTTACGCCCCGGCCGGGCGCGCCGGATTGGAGTATCTGCGCAACCGTGGCCTGGACGACGCGGCGATCGCCCAGTTCCGGCTGGGCTTCGCGCCCGACGGCCGTCAGGCGACTCGCGAGGCGCTGCTCCGCCAAGGCATTCCCGAGGCCCCGCTGATCGAGGCGGGGTTGCTGATCCAACCCGACGAAGGCCCCACTTACGACCGCTTCCGCGGCCGGGTGATCTTTCCCATCACCGACCGGCGCGGCCGGGTGGTCGGCTTCGGCGGCCGCGCGCTGGGCGACGCCCAGCCCAAATACCTGAACTCGCCCGACACCCCGCTGTTTCACAAGGGCCGGCTGCTCTACAATCTGGCCCAGGCCCGCGCGGCGGCGGCCGAGGCGGGCACGGTGGTGGCGGTCGAGGGCTATATGGACGTCATCGCCCTGTCGCGGGCCGGCTTCCGCCACGCCGTCGCGCCGCTGGGCACCGCCCTGACCGAGGAGCAACTGGCCGAACTGTGGCGGCTCGCCCCCGAGCCGATCCTGTGCTTCGACGGCGACAAGGCCGGCCGCCGCGCCGCCTTCCGCGCCGCCGAGCGCGCCCTTCCGTTGCTCGAACCGGGGCGCAGCCTGCGCTTCGCCGAGCTGCCGGCGCCCGAGGACCCCGACAGCCTGATCAAGGCGCAAGGCGCCCAGGCCATGGAGCAGGTGCTGGCCCGCGCCCGGCCGCTGTCCGACCTGTTGTGGCGGATGGAGATCGAAGGCCGCCCGCTCGACACGCCCGAGCGGCGCGCCGCCCTGGAACAGGCCCTGCGCGAGCGGGTGCGCCAGATCGCCGACCGCTCGGTCCAGCAGCATTACACCGAGATGTTCCGCGAGCGTCAGCGCGAGCTGTTCCGCCCCCAGCGCAAGCCGAGGACCGCGCCCACGCGCGGCGGCCGCTTCTTCGACCCGCGCCGCGATCCCGCCCGCCATGTCTTGAGCGATGGCGGCGGCGTGGCCATTCAGGTCTCGCCTCGGCTGCTGCGCGAGCGTATCCTGCTTGCCGCGGTGATCAATCACCCGACCCTGCTCGACCTCGTGGGCGAGCGGTTGGGCGGCGTGCGCTTTGCCGACAACGAACTTGACAATCTTCGGCAAGAAGTCTTAAAGCACCTCGGCGGAGCATCCGATCTTGACTCGGGTGGGTTGGAACGCCACCTACGTTCGTGCGGATTTTCACGGCAATTGGATACCCTGCTGGGAACCGACGTCTACGGACATGCCGCCTTCGCGCGGCCGGGCGTCGACATGGCCGTGGCACACGAGGGCTGGGAAGACACCTTCACCTTGTATCTGCAGCAGGACATGAGGACCGACGTCCTCGAAGCCGAAGAGCGTCTGGCAAGCGATATGTCGGAGGCGACCTTTCAACGCTTCCTGGCGCTCAAGCGGCAGGAGGGGGCTTGAGGCTTCGGCCGAGGGCGGCGAGACGGCAACGGGCGCAAGCCCGGCAAGCGCACGGGAGCGGTGATTTAATGGCAACCAAAGCAGCGAACACGGCGGAAGCGACGGAGTCCACGGAAGAGAACCTGGATGGACCGTTGCTCGATACGCTGGGCGTCGCCGTCAAGCGCATGGTCGCGCGCGGCAAGGAGCGGGGCTACGTCACCTATGACGAGTTGAACGCCGCCCTGCCGCCGGACGAGGTTTCGTCCGAGCAGATCGAGGACACCATGGCCATGCTCTCCGAGCTTGGCATCAACGTGGTCGAGAACGAGGAAACCGAGGACGCCGCCGCCGAGGAGGTCAGCCCGGCGGAAGGCGGTGGCGAGGTCGCCGTCGCCGGCAATGTCGACGAGGACGATCTGGGCCGCACCGACGACCCGGTGCGCATGTATCTGCGCGAGATGGGATCGGTCGAGCTTTTGTCGCGTGAGGGCGAAATCGCCATCGCCAAGCGCATCGAGGCCGGCCGCGAGATGATGATCGGCGGCATCTGCGAAAGCCCGCTGACCATCCGCGCCCTGCTGGAATGGCACGACGCGCTGATCGACGGCAAGATGCTGCTGCGCGACATCATCGATCTCGACGCCAGCTACGGCTCGGGCCCGGCCGGCGATCTGCCCGAAGTGGTGGACGGCGAAGAGGTCGTCATGGAGCCGCCGGGCGGCGCGCCGGCCGGCGAGGGCGCCGAGTCCGAGGGCGCC
>JADFZP010000122.1 GCA_015232485.1 Alphaproteobacteria bacterium | reverse complement strand
GCGATTGCCCGCGCATGGGCGCGACGCGGCCATCATGACGGGAATTTGGCGGAGGAGATTGCCGGTCTCTTGGTAAGGTAACCGGCAACCCGGCTGCAACCGAGAACTGAAGGAGCGCTGGATGCGAGCCCACGATCGTGCCGCCGCCCGAGATGCCGGCATTCGCCGGTATCTCGACAGGAAGGTTCTCGCGGACGAAATTGCCGGCATGGAAGTCTGCCTTGCCGACTGGCGCCAGCGACAGGCCGACGCCGTCGAAGACGGCGAGCTTGGACTGGCTTGCCGCATCGGCGAGCAGATCATCGAAGCACAGAACCACATCAACGATTTGCGCCGGAAATTGGCGAACATGAACTGAAGCAGAAGGAGGGGTCAATGACATCGTCGGACGAAATTAGATTATGCACGGACTGCCGTCTCCGGGCCGTGGCGGACGCGGATGCTGACCATCGACTGATCCCGTGCGGTGCGCGCCCTGATCTGTCTCTCTCGGCGGCACGGGAGCAGTGCCAGGGTAATGACTGGCATCCGCTCGCCGGACGAATGCCGCAAAGGGGCGAGATGATGAATATGCCTGCTGAAGCCGAGTTCGCCATGTCCGCCCGTTTGGGTGCGGAGGGTGGGGCCGGTCACGGCGACCTGTCTTCAGCCGCCTACGGCGTCACCACCCGAACGGAGCGGTACGCCGATCAGCTTGCCGCCGCCTTCATTGCCTCCGGATTGGCAGACGGTACCATCGTCAAGAAACGCGGTCGGTACTTCGTGGCTAGCGCGGCGGAAGATTAAGGAGGCCAGGATGCGCGTGTCGGAGATCGCCAACGACAACACCGCGCGCGGCTGGCCGAAGCGCCAGTGGCTCGCCGCCGGCTTCCTGATCGGCATGTGGGTCGGCTGGCTGCCTGGCAGGATTTGAAGGTCGCCTCTCTGCCTGCGTTGCGACAATCACGCCCACCCGTTCGGGCCGCCGCAGGAACGCTCTCGACAACAACCCCCTGGACGAACGCGGCCGAGGCGCGTAGTAGGAGTTGCAGGGAGGGCGCCATGGCCACCGTCATCGACCAGGACATCTTTCGCGTTCGTCGCGAATTGCAGGCGGACCTTCCGAAGATCGTCATCGCCTATCCGGCCGACTGGCCGAAGGACGCGATCGACGTTCCGGGCGGCAGCCTCTCGATGTTCGGACTCGATGAGGTCTTTGATGCCCGGTGGAACTTCATGACCGAAGCGAACCGGGCGATCGTCGGCGTCTACCGCTACCGGCAGCGGAACTCGCTCTGGGTCGCCACCCACCGCGATCTGGTGACGATCGCCGATTTCCTCGTCCTGCGCCACGCGCCGGACTGGTCGGACGTGATCCGCATCGCCGCCACGCTCGCCGTCGACGGCGGAAACCGGGTCATCGAGATTGACCCGCACCGCCAAGCATCTGGCTCACGGCCACGATCGTGGCGCTGAACAATTCTCGCAGCGAGGGCGGCAACGCGGTCATGGCCGCGTCCAGGTCCAGGCTGGGCGCGATCACGGCGTCCGGCCGAGCCGTGGCGGCGTCATCGAATGCGCTCACGAGCAGATAGCCCGGCGCGACGTTGAGCGCGTCGGCCAAATCCGCGACTGCGCCGATGGTGATCCGGTGCTGTCCGGTTTCGAGCCGCTGGAGTTGCTGTTCGGTAATGCCGGCGGCGTCCGCCACGTCACGGATCGTGCGGTGCGAAGCCTGGCGGCACGCCCGAAGGCGCTCACCAATCTTTCGATCGATCTGGGATGCACGAGCACGCATGGGACACCTCAAGCAAAGTGTTAAACGAATGTCACGTCAGTAATTGGAACACGGTAACAATTGGATGCAAGCGATGAGGATGAGTGAAGAAAAGGAGGGCGCCGGGGAAAATCCCGGCGCCCGTCCTCATTGGACACGACTGCGAATGGCGAGCCGTGTGTGAATAGCCCGCGACGCCTCGATCGTTATCGACACGGTGAGGATGGCGGCGTAGACCGGCCAAAACACCATGTACGCGATCAACTGAGCGGTGGGGGAGGGCGGAAGGTTCATCTCAATTCGCAGCGCCGCCACGATAAAGACGAAGACGATTCCACCTGCATAGTAGAACAGCGCGATAAGGAGCGCGTCCATTGAAGCCTCCGCGAAATGCGGAGAAGGCCCCCCGACCAGGGGGAAAACCTCCCCCTGGATGGGATGGGATGCGTCAGGCCAAGCCGCCGCAGTAGCCGGCAATGCGACGACGTATGGTCGTCTGGTCGCCGGAGACCGGGGTGATGGCGAAGTACGGGCGCCGGTTGAACCCGCGCTCGATCTCGATGAGGCCGGAATCGCCGATGGCGACCTGGCCGAGGAAGGCGCCGATCTTGTCGGCGCTCAACGTGGTGGCATAGGCCGCCTCGCCGAGCAGGGCGCGAAGCCCCGCATGGCTCATTTGCGACATGGTCGCCTCCATAGTGGGGTGGGAAATCACACTTCGTAGGTGCGACCTTCCGGGCCGTCGTAGGCTATCCGGACGTGTAAGGCGTCGATCTCGTCAGGCGTGTATTGCGCCTGCATGGCGTTGAGCGCCGCCCAATAGTCTTTGAAGTCGGGTCCATCGGTTTCGCCGACGTAACCGCTTTTTTCGACGATGACGTAAGCCATTTTCATCTCCTCAGTCGAGGCGCCGCAGCGCCTGGTAGGGTGGCGGCGGGACCGCGTCGCCGATGGTGTCTTCGAGAGCCGCGAGCTTGATGTGACAGGGCAGCCAGCCGCGCGAGCGACCGACGACGAACTGATGGATGAGGCCCTTGCGGTCGATGATCTCGATCCGCTGGCCTTCGAGCCCGATTAGCTCGGGCGCCAAGTTGACATCGAACGGGCGTCCAGTTTGGACGTACCGCTCGAAGGCGAGCCGCATGATGCGGTCGCGTTGTGCGGTGAACTCCGGCGTTCCCTCGGGAACATCGGGCCGGGGCTCGCCGATCTGATCGGCGATGGGGTTGACCATCTCCAGATAGGAGATGCGAGCCCCACGGGACCGCTCGAAGAGATTTTGCTGCATGGTGGCACCCAAAATGATTTGGGCACCCGCTGCCGCTGGGGCAGGGGTGCCCCAGGTGGGAACGGAGACGCGGTCAAGCCGCGAGTTAAGCCCGTGGCTGAAGGCCGTTGTCTGTCGGCCTCCTATCCGCGTAGACATAGCCGCACTCGCGCGCCAAGGTCAGTGCGCGATTGCGGAGCGATGGCGACAAATCCAGAAACCATCTGTCGATTCTTTCGGAGAAGATCCGAACGTAAGCCTCGTAGGAGGGGCCGTCGCAGGTGCCGTCGCAGTCGCATTGGTCGGTGGCGTCGGCGGCGAAATCCTCGATGATCCTATGCAGGACGATTTCGGGATGTAGTAGCAAGGCATACCGATCCTGCGCGTGAAGGATTTCGCGCACCAGCGGATTGGCGATGGCGGCATCGTGAACGCGCATTCGGTTGCGGTACGACAGTTCGAGGGCCTGGACGATGCGGAACGCGTCTTTGCGCGCGTTCCAATACTCCGGGGTTCCACGGTCAAACATGGTGCGTCTCCAAAGCTGGACGGCGCACCACCCCGATGGGGCAAGTGCGCCCCGTTGAGGGAATTTAAGGGTGGACGGCGGTGTTGCCGCGTCAGCGGGTCAACAGCCATGCCTCTGCGGCCGTCCCGAAGAACAGGCCGACGAATCCGAAGCCGGTCGCCCAGTGGCGTCCGAATTGGGCTCCGGTGATGATCGCGGCGATGTAGGCCAGCACTGCGATCGTCAGGAACATCACGGCGATTTTCATGATCGCCTCCTTCAGGCGAGAGCGAATCCGGCGTTCTCAAACACCGAAAGCGAATCGCTGTCTCCTTCCAGGACATATTCCGTCCCGGACTTGGTGACGGCGATGGGTTCGCCGTCGGCGTTGAGGCCGACCCGCACGACTTTCGACGTGCAAACCACGTCGCCGTCGGTGAAGCGGCTGTCGTCTTCGACGGCCCCCCAAAGGAAGTCGCCGACGATCGACCATTTCATGAGGCGCGGCATCAGCCCCTCCTCTTCGCAAAATAGGCGGCGACCCGCCGTTCGATCTGAGCCAGTCGCATCTCGACCTCGTCGAGAGAGACGGGCGGATCGTTCCGAAACGCGTCCGGAACCAGCGCCAGTCGGGCGAAGTTCTCGTGGCTGATGGCCGCGATTTCTTGATGAGTGCTGTTCATGATGGACTCCCACATCATAAGGCACCGCGCACCCCCGCATAGGGGCGGCGCCGGAATGAAGATCGACAGCGCCCATGGTGTGGGCGCACGCGGAACGGATGACGTGGAGAGACGGATTTCCCCTGTGTGTGGGGAAGCGCTCCCCACGGGGATTTGGGTGGCCGCAAATGCGGCGCGGGACGACGGGTCTTGCGGACCCTGCTGCTCAAAGGCCAGCTACCTTGATCGAACCGGATACCCGGACGATCCATTCGACCCCGGCAGACGCCGTTGGGTCAAAGTAGGTTGAGCCTAGTTCCTCGAAGGCGGCACGTCAAGAGTGTAACTGCCGCGAGTTCGTTCCCGCTATTTCAGCGGATTACAAGCCCCGGCGAACAGCGGCGGAACATTCCGCCGCCCGCCATGCCCATCGATCACTCGCCAGTCCAGTTCGGACATGGCTTCGCCGCGACAGTAGCGGGCCATCACCGCAAGCCAGTCGAGCGCCGCCACGCCAGCATCCGGAAGCGCCGCGATGGCGGGCGGTGGTTCGATCTCGGCGCCCGCGACCGGCGGCTCCGCGTCGGCGAGCGCGGGGTTGGCGGGGGCGATGGTCCATACATGCTCGATGCCGGCCATCTGGATGGCGGCGCCGCCGCGCTTGGCGGGTTCGGCGCTGACGCCCGGCCGCCATGTGGCGAAGGGATGCGGCCGGTGGATCTCGATCTCGGCCGCGATCGGCGTCGGAGGCGGAGGCGGGGGTTGGTCGCGAAGGAAACCGCATCCCGAGACCAGGGCGGCGGCGATGACCACGATACGGCGCATGAATCCACTCCTCCGAGAAATTGGGACGCATGATAGCCGGTCCCGTCACCCGAATCCTGCTCGCGGGGTGAGCAAAAAAACAACTCGGCGCGCAGGAACGTGCGGAGGCGATCGGGTATCACAGGGGAATGTTCGGGTTTCCAAAGCGCGGTCTGGTCGCCTCGCCCGTCGTGGCGATCGATGACGATCTTCTGTCCTACCCGCCGACGCCCAAGGGGATGCCGGTGGTGGACCCCGTCGCGCTGCTCGATCGTCAGCGCGACATTCTGGGTAAGATCAAGGAGGCGCTGCCGCCCCTCGGCTGGTCCGAATTCGACGTGCTGATCAGGCCGACACTCAACAATGTCGCAGCTTTCGTCCATCTGCTGCCCGCGTCCGAACAGGACCATCACCGGCTCGCGGGCGGGCTGCTCCGACATCTGCTGGAAAGCGCCCGCTGGGCGTCCCAATTCGCCCTCAATCGGGTGTTCGAGCCGTTCGGCGATCCCAGGCGGCGGCGCGAGACCGAACCGCGCTGGCACGTCGCCGTGGCGCTGGCCGGGCTGCTCCACGACATCGGCAAGCCGGTGACCGACATGGAGGTCACCACCGTCCAGGGGCATGCGTGGAATCCGTTGGAGGAAAGCCTTTACGCCTGGGCGCAGAAGAACCGGATCGAGCGCTATTACATCCGCTTCCGGACGGGGCGCCACGAGCGCCACGAGACCTTGCCGAGCCTGATGTTTGGACAGGTGGTGGCGCGCGATCTGCAAACCTGGCTGGCGGAGCCGGGGCCGGAAATCATCCAGGCCATGAGCGTGACTCTGGCGGGTGGCAACGCGGGAACCGACGAAAAGATCCGCGCACTCCGGCATTTCCAGGAAAAGGGCGACTTCGCGTCGGTGGCCGAAGACAAACAGCGAAGCGGGATTCTGTTCTCCAACCCGTCGATGGGCCTGCCGCTGCAAAACTACATGATCGCCGCGATGTCGTCGCTGATCGATGATGGCAGTTGGACGGTCAACCGGCCGGGGTCGAGGTTGTGGCGGCTCCGGCTGCCCGATGGGGACGAAGGGCTGTACATCGTCTGGAAGAAGGGAGCCCAAGAGGTCGAGCAGCGGGCGCGGCAAATGCAAATGCCGGGGGTGCCGAGCGATCCGGTGCGAGCCGCCGCCGTGTTACTCGAAACCGGCGTAGCGATTCCATGGCCCGCCGAGACGGGTGACAACCGGAGCTACTGGCCAATCGCGCCGGAAGCGCTCCGGGGGGTCGTGCTGCTCTCGGTGCGACTGCGCACGCTGGATCTGTTTCGCAATCTCCCAATGCCCGAAGCCGTCGAGGGGGTCTTGGTGCCGCGCAAAGCGGATGGCGATGGCGAAGTTGATGGCGCGGACGCCCCGCGCGAACCGGACGCCGCGCCTTTGGTGGCCGTGGCGCCGGCAGACGAGCTAGCCGACGTGAATTCGCCACCCTCCGTCCCGCCGCATGCGCCCGAGAGTCCCACGCCGCCGACTGCGGACCCGCCGGCCCGCGCCGCTCCGCAGAAGAAGCGGGAATCGGCGCCACGGCACGCCCCGCCAGCACCGATCCCAGAACCTACGGCCGAGCCGGCGCCCGAGGCGACTCCAGCGCCAGCGCGGCCGGACCCCGCGCCGTCCATTCCAGACAAGACGCCGCTGCCGTCCTGTCCGGATGTTGGCGCCCGCGAAGCACCAGGCCAAGCCGACCGAAGGGCTGGCGCCGGTCACGCCCGGACTGGGCTTCGGCGCGTTGAACAGCGTCTTCGGCGCGAAAGCGGGACCGCGTCAACAGCTTGCCGAAAACTGGGGCGAGGCAGGAAAGATCCTCGCCAGTGTGGTCGACGAGATTGTGGATGGCCGGCAGAAGTGGGGCCAAGCCCTCGCGCGAGAGGAAAAGCTGATCGTCATCCCCTATCCAGGGGCGGTGCGACATTTCAAGGCTCTGTTGCCGCCGGTCGCGGAAGGCGAAGAGCCCGATATCCTGGGGCTGTTCGATCCGGTGCGCGATCCCGATCCCACCAATCCGCTGCTGCGGGTGCGGACGGTGGGCAAGACCAAGGGTCTGGTCTTGAAGCCGGTTCTCGGCCAAGTGGTGCTCGCGGCGGTGAGCGAGGCGGAAGGCAACCGCCTGAAGTTGGCCGCCGCCCCGGAACCGGAACGGTCGGCGCCCGCCATGACCACAACGGCGGAGAACGCGATGGGCGACATGATAGTGGCGCCGCCCGCGCAACCGAAACCTCCGGCGCCCCCTCCCGAGCAGGTAGCCGCACTGCCGGAGCGGCCGTCACGGAAAGGGGAGCGATTGGCGCCACCGCCGGAGCGGGAGCCCGCGCAACCGAAGCCACCCGCCCCAATGCCACCCCGCCTGCCGGACTTGGTCCTGACCGAGGCATCCCCGGTGATCCTCTCGGGCGAGGAATTGGCCGACCTTGAGGAAAGGTTGCGGAAATGCGCCATCCTTCGGGATGGCCGTCCTTTCGTGACGACGCGACGGGTCGCGACGATCGCCCTGGCGATTGGGTTGCAGCCCGACGCCCTGGGCAAGGTGGTCGAAAGACTGCCAGGGGTGTCATTGAAGGTCGGCGGCTTCCTCTTGGAGGAGAAGTAAATGGAACGCTATGAGATGCCGTGGCGGCCGAACTTCGAGGCCATGGCCGCCGGAGGATGGGCCGCGAGCGCCGCGACCGGGCTGGTGCTGCAAACCGCGTCCAAACTGCCGCTCGATCCGTTTCTGGCGCTCGGCGGAACGTGCGGAGCAATGGCGCTGCTGCGCGGCGCCCAGGCCGTCAAGGTGTGGCGGCGGAAATCGCGGCTCGTCGGGCGGCGCCTGGAATTCCTGGACCACGACCAGCTTGCGAAAATCATGCGAGCCTTTCCGGATCGCATCTGGCTTGGTCAGGGGTTTCCCTGGGGGCAACAAGAGGCCCAGCGATGCGCGGAAATCATGAAGCGCGATCCGCGCGCGATCGGGCTTCTGAGCGATGCCGAGCGCCATAACTTGATTTGGCGGCGCATCGGGCGTGCCACGGCGGGGCGGGCGTTGAAGCGCTGGCACAAGGCGTTTTCCGTCGACGATCGCGCGGGCGCCGCCTGGATACACGGGGTCGCGGACAAGGAGGAGCGGATCGTCCCGGCCCTCTCCCATTTCGCCGGACATTTGCTGATTTTTGGCACCACCGGGGCGGGGAAGACCCGTCTGTTCGATCTGCTGGGGACCCAGGCGGGGTTGCGCGGCGAGTGCGTGATCATCGGGGACCCGAAAGGGG
>JADFZP010000121.1:2400-8402 GCA_015232485.1 Alphaproteobacteria bacterium | reverse complement strand
GCGCAGGCGCATCAAGGCCCGTTCGCGCGCCCGTTCGACCGGGTCGAGCGCGGTGCTTTCGCGCGTCGCGTGGCCCTGGCGTTCGACGGCGTCGAGCCAGCTTGCCGGGGCGCGGCGCTGGCGGGTGGCCCAGGTGGTTCCGTCCAGGGTCAGGCGGCCATGCGCGCCGGGGCCGATACCGGCGTAGTCGCCCCCTTCCCAATACAGCAGGTTGTGGCGGCATTCGGCGCCGGGGCGGGCGTGGTTCGAGACCTCGTAGCTGGGCAGGCCGGCGGCTTCGCAGATGTCGCGGGTGGTTTCGAACATCGCCACCGAATCATCCTCGTCGGGCAGCACGAAATCGCCGCGCGCCTGGGCGGGGTGGAAGGCGGTGCCGGGCTCGATGGTCAGTTGGTACAAGGGCAGGTGATCGGCCGCCAGCTCGATCGCGGCGCCCAGTTCGGCGGCCCAGGCGGCGGGGGTCTGCCCCGGCCGCGCATAGATCAGGTCGAAGGACATGCGCGGAAACAGGCGCCGCGCCAGGGCGACGGCGCGGCGCGCCTCGGACGAGTCGTGGCGCCGGCCGAGGAAGCGCAGCGCGTCGTCGGCCATCGCCTGCATGCCCAGCGACACCCGCCCGACACCGGCGGCGCGGAAGCCTTCGAACTTCGCCTGATCGACGGTGCCGGGATTGGCCTCGAGGGTGATTTCGCAGTCCGGCGCGATGGTCCAATGGGTCGCGGCGCGGTCCAGCAGCGCGGCCACCGTCGCCGGCTCCATCAGCGAGGGCGTACCGCCGCCGAAAAACACGCTGCCCAGTTCCCGCCCCGCCGTGTGCCGCGCGAAGTGATCGAGTTCGGCAAGCAGCGCGGCGCGCCAGCGCGGCTGGTCGACGGCGGCCGCGACATGGCTGTTGAAGTCGCAATAGGGGCACTTCGAGACGCAGAAGGGCCAGTGGACGTAAAGACCGAAGGCACTCATCGGCGCAAGGTGGCCCCGGCCCGCCGCGAGGTCAAGCGAAGCAGGCCGCCACCAATTTCTTGAAGGCGTCGGCGCGGTGGCTGATGGCGTGCTTCTCGGCCGGGTCGATCTCGGCGAAGGTCCGCGAATCTCCCTTGGCCACGAACACCGGGTCGTAGCCGAAGCCGCGGGTTCCGCGTGGTGGCCACACCAGATCGCCCTCGACGAGGCCCTCGACGGTGACCTCGCGCCCATCGGGCCAGGCCAGGGTCAGCGCGCAGACGAAGCGGGCCGAGCGGTCGGACTGGCCGGCCAGTTCGTCCTCGATCGTCCGCATCGCCATGGCGAAGTCGCGATCCGGTCCCGCGACGCGCGCCGAGTGGATGCCCGGCCGGCCGCCCAGCGCGTTGACCGCCAGCCCCGAATCGTCGGCCAGCGCGGCCAAGCCCGAGGCGGTGGCGGCGGCGTGCGCCTTCAGCCGCGCGTTGTCGGCGAAGGTCATCCCGGTCTCATCCGGCTCGGCCAACCCGAGCGCTGCGGCCGAAATGACCTCGACGCCAAACGGGGCGAGAAGGTCGCCGATCTCGCGGACCTTGCCGGCGTTGTGGCTGGCGATCACCAGCTTTCCCCCCGCCCAGCGCGGCATCACTCGATGCCCAGCGCGGCGCGCTGCAAGGCGGCCAGTTCGGTCACGCCCTTCTGGGCGAGGCGCAGCAATTCCAGGAACTGATCGGTCGAGAACGGCTTGTCCTCGGCGGTGCCCTGGATTTCGACGATCTGGCCGTCGCCGGTCAGCACGAAATTGCTGTCGGCCTGGCAGTTCGAATCCTCGGGATAGTCGAGATCGAGCACCGCCTCGCCGGAATAAAGGCCGCACGACACCGCCGCGACCTGGCCGGACAGGGGGATCGCCTTGAGCACGCCGCGCTCGACCATGCGCTGGAACGCCATGCGCAGCGCCACCCAGGCGCCGGTGATCGCGGCGGTGCGGGTGCCGCCATCGGCCTGCAACACGTCGCAATCGACCTTGACTTGCATCTCGCCCATCTGCGTCAGATGGGTGACCGAGCGCAGCGAGCGGCCGATCAGGCGCTGGATTTCCTGCGTGCGGCCGCTTTGACGGCCCTTGGCGGCCTCGCGGTCGGTGCGGCTGTGGGTCGAGCGGGGCAGCATGCCGTATTCGGCGGTGACCCAGCCCTTGCCGGTGTTGCGCAGGAACGAGGGCACCTTTTCCTCGACCGTGGCGCAGCACAGGACGTGCGTATCGCCGAATTTCGCCAGGCACGAACCCTCGGCGTATTTCGAGAAGCCGGTGATCAGCTCGATGGAGCGAAGCTGATCGAAGGCGCGGCCGGACGGTCTCATCGGAATTCCTCTCTTGGTTTTTCGCGGGTGGGACCGTAAACCGGGCCGCGTCACCCGTCCAGCCCCGCGCATTGACGGGTGGATGGGCGGTCACTAAATTCATCCGACCTTCGGAACAACGGAAATTCAAGGGGATGATGCGCAGCAAGGGCCCGGGTCTCAGCGAGATGAACGAACGCTCGCGTGAGATTTTCCGGCAAGTCGTCGAGGCCTATGTGGAAACGGGCGAGCCGATCGGCTCGCGCACCCTGTCGCGACGGCTGAGCGTGTCCCTGTCGCCCGCCACCATCCGCAACGTGATGGCCGACCTGGAAGAGGCCGGGCTGCTGTTCTCGCCCCACACCTCGGCCGGCCGCCTGCCCACCGAGGCCGGCATGCGTTTGTTCGTCAACGGCCTGCTGGAACTGGGCAAGCTGCCCGCCGACGAACGCGACCGCATCGAGCAGCGCTGCCGCACCGCCGGCAAAAGCGTCGAGCAGGCGCTGGAGGAGGCTGTCTCGGCCCTGTCGGGCTTGGCGCGCTGCGCCGGCCTGGTGCTGGCGCCCAAGACCCAGCGGGCGCTGAAGCATGTCGAATTCGTGCATCTGGGCCCCGGCCGCGCCCTGGTGGTGATCGTCACCGAGGACGGCGTCGTCGAGAATCGCGTCATCGAGGTGCCGGCCGGCCTTCCCCCCTCGGCCCTGACCGAGGCGACCAATTATTTGACCCAGCGTCTGGGCGGCAACACCCTGGACGAGACCCGCGCCCGGGTGCTCGAGGAACTGGAGCAGAACCGCTCGCAGCTTGACGAGCTGGCCACCCGCGTGGTCGAAGCCGGGCTGGCCACCTGGGCCGGTGGCGCCAAGGGTGGTTCGCTGATCGTGCGCGGCCAGTCGCATCTGCTGGACGACGTCACCGCGCTGGGCGACATCGAACGCATCCGCACCCTGTTCGACGCGCTGGAAACCAAGGAGATGCTGGTCCGCCTGCTGGACCTCACCAATCGGGCCGACGGCGTGCAGATCTTCATCGGCGCCGACAGCGAATTGTTCGGGGTGACCGGCTGCTCGATGATCGTCGCCCCCTATCACGACAGCCGCGAGCGCATCGTCGGCGCGATCGGCGTGATCGGCCCGACCCGCCTCAACTATGCCCGCATCATTCCGCTGGTCGACTACACGGCGCGGATGATCGGGCGCCTGATCGGATAATCAATGATGAACGAAGAGAAGGACCAGATGCAGGACCAAGCCGCCGACGCCGCCCCCCAGCCGGCCACCGAACAGACGCCCGCCCCCGCCCCCGACGTGGCGGCCGAGCGGATCGCTCAGCTCGAAGCCGAGGCGGCGAAGCTCAAGGACCAGCTTCTGCGCGCCCTGGCCGAAACCGAAAACACCCGCCGCCGCCTGGAGCAGCAGGCCGAGGACCGCGGCCGCTACGCGGTGGCCGGCTTCGCCCGCGACATGCTGGGCGTGTCGGACAATCTGCGCCGCGCGCTGTCCGCCGTGCCGGCCGAGGAGCGCGAGACCAACGAGCTGATCAAAGGCCTGGCGGTCGGCGTCGAGATGACCGAGCGCGAGTTGCAGGCCGCCTTCGAGAAGCAGAACATCCGCCCGATCGAGGCGCTGGGCGAGAAATTCGATCCCAATCTCCATCAGGCCATGATGGAAGTCGAGGATCCCACCAAGCCTTCCGGCACGGTCGTCATGGTGATGGCCGAGGGCTACACTATCCACGACCGGCTGTTGCGCGCCGCCATGGTGGCGGTGTCGCGGGGCGGCCCCAAGGGCCAGCCCGGCGAAGGCGAACAGAGGGTCGACACGACGGTCTGAATGCGCCCAACCCTCGCCGCCGCCTGCCTGCTGATCCTTTCCGCCTGCGCGGCGGCGGCGCGGGGGCCGTCGCCGGGTGAGCGGTTCCACGTCGATCCCGCCACGCTGCCCGACCCCGGCCAAGGCCGGGGCGCCAGCAATCCGCCCCAGGTGGTGCCGCGCCCCGAGGGCGTGGCGCCCCAGGTGCCGGAGGGCTTCCGCGTCACCTTGTTCGCGGAGGGGTTGGAGCACGCCCGCTGGCTGGCCGTCGCGCCGGATGGCGACGTCTTCCTGGCCGAGTCGCGGCCCGGCCGGGTGACCCTGCTGCGCGACGCCGACGGCGATGGCCGCGCCGAGTTCCGCGCGGTGTTCGCCGAGGATTTCCGAATGCCGCACGGCTTGGCCGTGCATGGCGACGCGTTGTGGGTCGCCGATCTCGATCACGTCTGGCGGCTGCCGCGCCAACCCGGCCAGACGCGGCAATCGGCGCGAATCGCCGTCACCCGGCCCGGCGCGCTGGGCGATCGCAGCGGCCACTGGACCCGCAATCTGGCCATCCATCCGGACGGCGATCGCTTCTATGTGGCGATCGGGTCGCGCGGCAATCTGCGCGAGGAGCCCGAGCCGCGCGCCACGGTGCAGGAATTCCGCATCGACGGAAGCGGCCAGCGGACCTTCGCCGCCGGTCTGCGCAATCCGGTCGGCATCGCCTTTCGACCGGGTGGGGCCGAGTTGTGGACCGTGGTCAACGAGCGCGACAACATGGGCGATTCGTTGGTGCCGGACTACCTGACCCGGCTGACCGAAGGGGATTTCTACGGCTGGCCCTACGCTTGGCTTGGCCGGCCGCAGCCCGGCTTCGCCGACCGCCGGCCCGATCTGGTCGCCGCCAGCAAGATGCCCGACCTGCTGTTCCGCGCCCACTCGGCGCCGCTGGGCCTGACCTTCGCCGCGAACAGCGCCTTTCCCGAGGAGATGCGCGACGACGCCTTCGTCGCGCTGCACGGGTCTTGGAACAGCCGCGAGCCGGTCGGTTACGCCGTGGTGCGGGTGCCCTTCCGCGACGGCCGGCCGGAAGGCGACTACACCGTGTTCGCCGGGGGCTTTTGGCTGCGCGGCGACGATCGCGCCCGCGTCTGGGGGCGGCCCGTGGGACTGGCCTTCGCCAAGGATGGCGCCCTGCTGGTCGCCGACGACGCCGGCCAAACCGTGTGGCACATCGCCTGGCAGGGACGCTGATCGCGGCCCGCCCTTTGCCCTAGGGGCGAAGTTCTTGTTGTGTTCCGAAATTCCGCTATGATAGGTTTATGGCGTTGGCTTCGGCCAACCATAAGGGCGCCCATGTCGCGCCACTCCCGTCGTAGTGGATGTTCCATTGAACAAAGCACGGCTTGCACCGCTTCTGATCCTGGCCGTCGTCGCCTTGCCGGCGATTGGCGCCGACACCTTGCCGGGACCGATCGTCGGCCAAGTGTTGAGCATCACCGATGGCGACACGGTGCGGGTCAAGGCGAAGGTGTGGCTGGGCCTGGAGATCGAAACCCTGGTCCGCCTGGAAGGCATCGACACGCCCGAGTTGAAGGGCCGCTGCGACGACGAGCGCCGACGCGCCGAAGCGGCCCGCGCGTTTTTGGAACATCTGCTGCCCGAGGGTCGGGTGATCCTGCGCGAGGTGGTGTGGGGCAAATACGCGGGCCGCGTGGTCGCCCGCGTCGAGACGCCGAAGGGCGAGGACGTGGCGACCGCCATGATCCGTGCCGGCCATGCGCGCCCTTATAATGGCGGGCATCGGCAACCCTGGTGCGAATAGGCGCGGCGGGGGATTTGCTCCGGCGAAAAAAAACGTTATATTTGGGAGGTGACCGGCGCCGGGTGTGGTGATCCGACGCCGGCCGCTCCTAGGCCCGA
>JADFZP010000121.1:0-2300 GCA_015232485.1 Alphaproteobacteria bacterium | reverse complement strand
CCAAGCGGATGCAAATCCGCCAAAGGCTGAACTGGAGCACCAGGCGGAACGGCATCTTTTCCATGCCGGTTTCCCCCTCTTGACGGCGGACCGGCTGATTCCGGCCCGCCGTCTTCATTTTAGGCACCTTCCCCGCGCAACCGAAAGCGGCATGGCGGCGGGGGATTTGCTCCGGCGGAAAAACACGCTATATTCGGGAGGTGACCGGCGCCGGGTGTGGTGATCCGACGCCGGCCGCTCCTAGGCCCGAGTTACCACCAAGCGGATGCAAATCCGCCAAAGGCTGAACTGGAGCACCAGGCGGAACGGCATTTTGCTCATGCCGGTTTCCCCCTCTTGACGGCGGACCGGGTGATTCCGGCCCGCCGTCTTCATTTTAGCCCCACTTTTCAAGCAACCGATAGCGGCACCGCCCACCAAACGGGCAGTGCCCGCGTCCCGGCGCCCGCGACGGTGGCGGGATCGCGCGCTTTGGCCAATCGGCACGCGGTTTGCGAGGGAAGGAACCGTATCGACGATCATGCGGGGCGACGGCCATGAAGCTCGTGACCACCATCATCAAACCCTTCAAGTTGGAAGAGGTCCGCGAGGCCCTGGCCGGTCTTGGCCTGCAGGGCGTCACGGTCAGCGAGGTCAAGGGTTTCGGCCGACAGAAGGGCCAGACCGAGATCTATCGAGGGGCGGAATACGTGGTGAATTTCCTGCCCAAGGTGAAGATCGAGGTGGTCGTCGAGGACGACATGCTCGAACGGGTGCTGGACACCATCCAAACCACCGCCCGCACCGGCAAAATCGGCGACGGCAAGGTTTTCGTGTTCGATGTGGCCGGGGCGGTTCGCATCCGCACCGGCGAAGTGGGCGCCCAGGCGCTTTAGTTCGAGTCCCTTCATCTCTCTCCCTATCTCTCCTCCCACCTGGCGCCCGGCCTCAAAACCGGGCGCCCTTTTTTTGTGCAGTCGCCCACAGTCTGGGCGGATGTTGGGCAGACCGGGGCGCAAGCACGGGCGGCGCGCCGGGCGGGGCGGTTTGGCACGTTTCTTGGGAGAACCGGAATAGGCGATCGGCATTCCGCGAGGCGCGAAGATGACGAACCCATCACCCCTGCTGGACACCGGAAACACCGCGTGGATGCTCACCGCGACGGCGTTGGTGCTGTTGATGACGCTGCCCGGCCTGGCGCTGTTCTACGCCGGCATGGTGCGCAAGAAGAACATCCTGTCGATGATGATGCAGAGTTTCGCGCTGTGCGCCCTGATCACCATCTTGTGGGTGGCGGCCGGCTACAGCTTGGCCTTCTCCGAGGGCAACGCCTTCATCGGCGGCTTTTCCAAGGCGATGATGCGGGGGATCGGCATCGACGCCCTGTCGACCGGCAACGTCCCCGAGACGGTGTTCGTGGTCTTCCAGATGACCTTCGCGATCATCACCCCGGCCTTGATCACCGGAGCCTTCGCCGAGCGCATGCGCTTTTCGGCGATGTTGGCGTTCATGGGGCTTTGGCTGTTCGTCGTCTATGTGCCGGTCGCCCACTGGGTCTGGGGCGGAGGTTTCCTGGGCGGGATCGGCGTGTTGGACTATGCCGGCGGGACGGTGGTCCATATCAACGCCGGGGTGGCCGGACTGGTCGCGGCGCTGGTGCTGGGGCCGCGCGCCGGATTCGGGGTCGACAACCTGTCGCCGGCCAATCTGGCGCTGGCGGTGATCGGCGCCTCGCTGCTGTGGGTGGGCTGGTTCGGCTTCAACGCCGGCTCGGCGGTGGCGGCCGATGGGCGAGCCGGCATGGCCATGCTGGTCACCCAGGTGGCGGCGGCGTCCGCGGCGCTGGCCTGGATGTTCGCGGAATGGGCTTTGCGCGGCAAGCCGAGCGTGCTGGGCGTGATTTCGGGCGCGGTGTCGGGGCTGGTGGCGATCACCCCCGCCTCGGGCTTCGTGGGGGCCGGTGGGGCGATGGCGATCGGCGCCGTGGCCGGCGTGGTCTGCCTGTGGGGCGTGACCGGGCTGAAGCGCATGCTGCGCTATGACGATTCCCTCGACTGCTTCGGCGTCCACGGCCTGGGCGGCATGGTCGGCGCCCTGCTGACCGGGGTGTTCGCGGAAACGGCGATCGGCGGCGCCTCGGGTTTGATCGAGGGCAACCCCGCCCAACTCGCCACCCAGGGCTGGGGCGTGCTGGTCGTGACGGTCTATTGCGCCGCCGCGACTTGGGCTCTGCTGAAGCTGATCGACCTGACGATCGGCCTGCGGGTGGCGCCCGATCTCGAGCGCGAAGGGCTCGACTTGGCGATCCACGGCGAGCGGAT